>JAGBCZ010000030.1 GCA_017937735.1 Alphaproteobacteria bacterium
GACCAAGTTGATGATGAACCAACCAACATGGGCATAAAACAAAGCACGTTGGATAGATACGCTAACAAGCATCCTGACAAAAATTTTCCAACAGATGTGAAATATATAACTGCGGCCCAGGCAAAAGAAATTTACAAAAATGAATACTGGGATAATACAAGAATCCCGGAAATCAAAAACGACAGAATACGTGATGCTGTTTTTGATATGAATGTGATGGGAGGTGCCGGGAAGACAGTTCAACGTGCACTAAATTCTTTCTTGGACACAAACTTGGTTGTTGATGGTGCAATAGGCAGCGAAACAATTAAATCCATAAATGCTATTCCCGATAACGCGGTCAACGAATTTATGGTTGCACTAAAATCTGAAAGAATAGATTACTTAAAAGGCACAAAAAACTGGATAACGGCAAAAAACGGTTGGTTGAAAAGAGTGCATAAATACTAATTACTGTCTAATCCATACCCCTTCAAGTGTTGCTTGCATGCCACAAAAGGCGCTAAATGAATCTGCATTGATAAAATGCAGATTCATTTTATCTTCTGACTCCATTTGAAACAATATGCCAACAGGAATAAAATATTCCGTATCTGTCTCGCTGTCATATTGATATTTTTTGCTGTTGTATTCTGCCTTATCTCCGTTGATTTTTATTTTACCTTCAACATCACAGATATGTAAATCGTACCAAGATTCCAATTTAAAATCACACGTTGTATCAACACAGTTAAAAACTTCCATCACCCCACCAAAAACAGTGTCCTGGTCATTTAGATACCACTTCCCCGCCCACTTTTGGGTTGTGTTTTCACATTTTGCCGACTGATGAATCAGCATACAAGAACATAAAATGTATATAAAAAAACGCGCGTTTCTGGTCATCAATATGTATTATATTGCTGTGCTTAACAGGTGTCAATTATGAAAAATAGATTGCACAAATGCAATTGATTTTGATTGATTTTCGGGGCGGGGCAGATATAAAGAAAAATATAACAATATTCAACAACTTTAAGGGTTGTCGCATCTGCGGTGCACTATCTTTTTATTTTAATGAAACAGATTGAAATTGCAGGCTTGTTGTGCCATGGGTGTTTAATGGCGATGTCACAGAACCTTGTCCTGGGTCTGCGGCTACTTGCTCAACAACGGTATCTATTTTTTCAACTTCCAATGTTGGTGTTATCATTTTTGTTTCAATTGTTTTGTTATTCTTAAATTTTCCTTTCACTTTATCGGCAATACCGGCCGAACCAGTAACACAGTCAATATATTTCTGTTTGTCGATAATAATCCAGCATTGTTCTTTTAATGGTGCGTTTGGTCCCTTGGGGCCGTATAACATTTTGTCCCAATCCAACGGAATTTCAGCCTGTTTTTGAATTCCTTGATCTTTGTCTGATGGTACATAGTCCCCACCTGGACACGTATGACGTTCCAAGCATGGTGCACATTCTTTTTTGTTTCCTGGTAAATATTGTTTTGCTGCACATGTTATTGTGTCTGGTGGTGCGTTTTCGCAGCCTGTTTGGTCGCTGGTTGGTACCTGACCAGATGGACATTTTGCAATACAAGAATCGGCTGTTTCAGAATATGGACATGTTCCCCCCGGACAATAAAAACCAGATGTGCATGGCACGCATTCTTCTTTGCCTGCGGGCAAATATTGTCCAGCCGAACATTTAACAGATTCAGGTTTGTTTTTTTCACATTTTGATTTGTCGGCACTGACACTATACCCATCACCGCATGATTCAATCCCTTGATTTGCGTTTGATGGTTTGTACGTTCCACCAATACATGCAGAATTCGCCAGACATGTTGCGCACGCATAAGCGTTTGCAGGCAGGTATTCGCCAACCTTGCACTGCACAGAATCAGGCTTTTTTTCTTCGCATCCAGAATTGTCTGCCTTTGGCACAGTGTTGCCAGTACATTTTGTTGCGCCTTGTGGGCTGCTAGATTTTGTCATCCCTGTTTTGCCCGGGCAATAACTGTCTGATGGGCATGCGGCACATGTTTCACTGTTTGCAGGCAAATATTGTCCCGCAGCGCAGTCATACGTTTTTTTGACGCATCCTGTCTTGGCTGCATTTGGTATTTGTTCTGGATCACAGAATTTTAGGCCTTGGTGTTCTGCTTTTTTTGTGTATGTTCCAGCGGTGCAATAATGCCCATCTGTGCATGCCGCGCACGTTTCGCTGTTTGCGGGCAAATACTGACCTGCTGAACAACTGATATGTTTTTGGCAATCAGATGATGATTTGGCGCCCAATGCAGATTGGGTGCCTGATGGGCAACTTTTTAATCCTGCATCGCTTGTTTTGCTTGGCTTTGCGGCGGCAGTACCAGGGCAATAATGATCTTTGGGGCATGTTGTACACGTGCCAGAATTTTTTGGTCTGTATGTCCCAGCAGCGCATGCAGGATAATTTTTATAATATAATGTTGTTCCGCCAGATGTGTAATAACAACTGCTGCTGGCAGATGAACCGCTGGCAGAATTTGGGAAATCAGCAGGACACAAATGAACGCCATAACTGCCCAACTCGCTGTCTATTTTGGTCCATCGTTTAGAACAACCATCTGTTACGCTGGATTTTGTCCAAGACGTAAAACTGCCTGCGTTACCTGTGCAATAACAGCCCGGTGCGCATGCATATCCCTGTGTTGCCCAACAGTATCTGCCAGGTTTTACCTTGTATGATTTACCATTGCAAAATTCTGCATTTGCATTGCCCACACACAGGCAAAACGCCATTGTGAAAATGCCAGTAAAAACAGCAGGTTTTTTAAAAAACATTTGCTATAAATCTACTCTTTTCCCCGTATCGTATAACACATTATAGTAATTTTTACTTTTCTTATGCAAGGCATATTTTTATACAAGCAAGCACCCCAAATATATGCAGTATATCAGCAAAAATATTACGCCTGATATTTTGCCTAATTTTTTATGTTTAAATGTAAATGCAAGCAACAATACCGCAGCCAAAATAGCAAACGCCCCATCAAACAGAAATGCTGAATTAAAAGGTATTGGCAATATCAATCCTGCACCCCCCAGTACAAACAGTATATTGAATATATTAGAACCAACAATATTGCCGATTGCAATATCTGATTCACCCTTGCGTGCTGCGATTATACTGGTAACCAGTTCTGGCAGGCTGGTTCCCAATGCAATAATTGTCAGACCAATAACACGTTCTGATACGCCGATATATTGTGCAATATCAATGGCGGATAATACGGTAATTTTACTGCCAAATATTAGCGCAATCAGTCCGAAAATGATAAATGATATAATTTTTATTGTGCTTATTTGTTTGATTGATGTGTCTGTGTTCGTATTGCCGCATGATATGATGAATAAATATGCCAAAAACAATACGAAAAGACCGATAAAAACCCCAGCGTTAAATCTGGAAATCATGCCATATTGCATACCAAACCAGCACAACAACAGTGTTATAAATATCATAAATGGCATCTCAAAACGCACAGTGTTTTTCTGTACTGTTAATGTTGATATCAATGCGGTCGTCCCCAGTATCAGAAATATATTTGCAATATTAGAACCAATAACATTTCCAATTGCGATTGCATTTGAACCCGCCAACGCAGATGATATACTAACCGCTGCTTCTGGTGCGCTGGTCCCCATGGCGACAACGGTCAGCCCGATAATAATGGGTGGAATTTTTAATCGTGTTGCCATTGCAGATGCACCGTCAACAAAATAGTCTGCACCCTTGATTAACAAAACGAATCCAATGATTAACAAAATAATATTTAATAACAATCTTTTCTCCTTTGGTGCTGGGAAATGTATCATAAAACGATAAAAATTTGCAAGAAAGATATTGGCTTTTAAAATAATCTTGTTATAATCGCCCCAACAAAATTACAAGGACAGATTTATGGACAAGAAAAAAATAACATTTGATTTAGATAGTGTTATATTTGATATCCAACCATTGTATAGGGAAGGCTTTCGCCGTGCTGGCATTCCATACAAAAAACCAACCAGTTGGATTTTAAAAGAAACGTATGATAATGAAGCGGTTATCAATAATCTGTTGGAATTATTTGGTGATGATATGCTGTATTCTATGCCGCTGCTGGATAAAAATATCCCATATATTTTAAACAACCTGTTATCAGATTCTGCATACGATATTTTATTTGTTACAGAACGTATGTACAAACAGCCTGAAAAAACATTTAACCAGTTGCGCGGGGCAGGCATAAACTGTTCATACAATCAGGTCGTTGATAAAGACGGATTAAAGTCTGATATCTTAAAGGAATTGAAAACAGATATGCATTTTGATGACGGTCCGTTGGTTGTTGCGGGATGTCTGGACAAAGGCGTGCCTGTTACGATGATAAGTAATAATAACACACTGTATAATCACTATTTACGGAACAGGGTGCAATACTATAACAGTCTGCATGATGCATTGATTGCAACAGGGGTATATAATCCGCAACATATCAGATAATATCCAGATTATATATTGGCATAAGCACGAATATATAATTTGTCAATTTTTTCTTGATATTATTTTATTCTTTGCTAATCTTTTACAAAACAAAAGATATAAAGATATGAAAATCAAATCTGTAACTATTAACAATTTCAGATCTATCCAGCATGCAAAGATAGATTTTCATGATTATTCCATTATTGTGGGTGAAAATAATGTTGGAAAAAGTAATATAATTGATGCAATTCGATACTTTTATGGTGATCTAGAATTGACATCAAGAGACTGGTGTCTTGTTAATGAGGATGAGCCTTATGATGTATGGGTAGAGGTAGAATACGATATCTCTCCCCAGGAATATAACAATTTGCCCAAAGAATATAGAATACACCAAGATAAACTATGTGTACGTAAAGAAATAGATTTATCGACTGTAGATGAACCTTTTAAAAGCCGTTATGTATGCCCATGTGCAAATCAATCAGACCGACCGATTGAAGATTTTTTGGGTAAATTTATTTATATCCCATCGGGTGATAATATGCAACATACATACAAATCTATCTCGGATAAATTGAGTGAATCTATTCATAAAAGAATAGAAATGACAAAGCTATCATATAATTTTTTGGTTAAGCATGAATTTAACAGGCTTGAACGAAAAATTGCTAATGAAATTCAGGCGTTGGGTATACAGCCCTATATCGGTTTTAATTCACGGCGATCTCAACCGCAGATGTCACTATGTATAGAAGAAGGTTATGGCTTAACAGATGTGACCCTGCTTAGTACTGGTACGCAACGGCGTGTAATTGCAGGGCTGATAAAAATAAATGCGCAACTTAATGAAATGTTATATGGTATATACCCGACTGTTTTATTGTATGAAGAACCCGAAGCGTATATGCATCCTAATGCAATCACAGATTTGGCGTATGATTTGCGTGGTTTTGCAAGGGTACCAAATCAACAGGTTATTGTAACAACACATTCTGGTCATCTGGTGTCCGAAGATATTATGGATACCCGTGGCTTAATACGTGTTGATAAACAAAATGGTTTGACAAGCATTCATCAAAACAAAATGCCGATATCAGAACTGGAATTGGCAAAAAACATGGTGTATTTTGACAGGCCACGCAGCGATATATTTTTTGCAAAAAAAGTCGTTTTAGTTGAAGGACCAACAGAATATATGCTGTACAACTATTTAAAAAGGTGTGGTGATTTACCACATTCATTAACACAGAATGTAACACTGATAGACACCATTGGAAAATGGTCTATGCCGTATTTTCAAAAAATATTGAATAACTATAATATCCGTCATTCTGTGTTGTATGACACAGATGGCGATCCCAATCGGGCAGACAATATTGCTGTTACAAGTGAATTTTCTGAATTGACGGATTATTCTTATGGATTCCCCCGTGACATAGAAACATTTTGCGGGATAAAAAAATCTGGCAATCCTGCAATAAATATAATTAACAAATTCAAAGATGGAACAGTTCCTCCGGAAAAACGGGCCGAAGTTGTACAAATATTTAAAAATCTGATATCACAAAAACAGCAATAATACCACCGCCCAACCGGGCGGTGTTGTTTTATATGGCGTTTTGTGATAAAATAACATGCGTTAAAAGGATGAATTTAATGCTGCAAGATGAAATTCAAAGGTATCACGTAGATTTATTAAATAACGGTATTTTAGAACGTGCCGCAGACACAGTATGGGCCGGCCACAGGGGCAGAACAACAAATCCACATTATATGTGGAAAATGCATTTATATGCAGACAGTTATCAGGATTGGTATAATTTATCACGGGTTGTGATTCCATGGTTGGTATCTCAAAACGCCACTTTCAAGACAGTGAATCCAGACATGAATTCCATAGAAGATATTTTGTATAATCGCAGGGATGATCAATTTGGCAAGGCGTTCACAATATATCCTAATGATGATCAAGAGTTTAAAAGATTGGCACTGGGGCTGGAACAAATCTTATCTCGGGCAAATTTAAAAACGACCCCAAATTTGACAGAAGGTACACATAATATGGCGTTTGAGCGTCAACTTGGTAATTCTGGCAGAATTTTTTATCGTGCAGAACGTGATGCCCAGGGGCGATACGTTGACGCACGCGATGCAGCCGCATTTAATCTTAAACAGACATACAATCCGTATAATTTCACGGACCCTTTTGTTAATCTTTTTGATTGGCAAAAACCATCTGTTGAAAATATAATTGAACAAATTAAAAGTTTATCTTCTGTCACGTACATGAAAAGCAGTGCGGATAATAATGCTAAATCGTATTATTTTAATCCGGTTGCGAATACAGATATCACAAAACTAGGGAATTTATTCAAGTCAGCTGGCATAAAATACGATATTCATTTCAGTCAATACTATGGATGCAATGTTATTCGTGTCATGGATTGTGATATATCAAAATATCTGCATTTGTTTAAGCAACAGAATACTGCAAAACAACAATTTGGACAAACTATACCGCCACATGTTTGGCACGCCAGGCAAAATAAACAGACAGATATGTAATATAAAAAACAAACGCCGTCCAATTGGACGGTGTTTTTATCGCTTGTACTGGTTTACAGGCTATTATATATCCTTACTTTAACTACGTTTCTTATTAAACGTTTTCCTTGGTCAAATGTGTTGCTTTTCTGTGATGATTCCAACAAAGTCTTTATCCATTTTGGGTTTTGATTTACAGCCCACGCACATTGAAAAGCACATATTGCAGCAGTGTCTGTACGTAATCCATTATCTAAACGAAAAATCCAGGGCGTTGTACCTGTTTTTGTAACAGCCTGCATCCATATACATGCCCCGATATTAGAAGGAACCGGATTACCAAATTCCAGCACTTGTCCGTATGTGTCTGATTGCAACGCACGGATTTCTAAAATGTCTTCTGTGCCAGGTGTTTCGAATACCTGTTTGATTTGTTCTAATTTTGCGATTTCTTTGCCGTGATATTTTGTTGCTGGTTTGCCATCAACAAATACACCATCACGGTTTATTGTAATATAATCTTTGTTTGTTATTTGTTCTGTCATATCATTATGCCTCTGTATTTAATTAGTATCACATATACACGCAATATCAAGTCCCATGTTCAGACATCGTGCCCAGCACTATTGGTTGGAATCCAAGGAAGAATTTGACAGCATTGCCAGAATATGTGAAATGTATTTGAAAAATCCAGATTGATTTATGGGGATTTATTCATTAGACTCTATATCAATACGAAAGGAGTCGCACATGAAAAAAATTATATTTTTACCGGTTGTTTTAGGATTGGCCGCTTGTCAAACACCGGTGGCACAACAGTATGTTGCCAACATGTATGCCAACGGCACATTAAAGGGCTACGAAAATACGGGCGTTGCCAATGAAGCAAATACTAATTGTCCAGGTTGTCATGTAAAGAATTATGACCGTGTTAAACTGACTGTTAATGAAATTCTGTCAAAGGCAGGAATAGAATATTTTGTAGAGGGGTGTCGTGTATCGGTTGTTGATTCCCTGGGGCTGATAAATGTGTCGGCAGAAAGATATATCCCAGCGACCGATAATTCATCCTGCATCACCATTTTTGAAAAAGAAAAATCCTATCTGAAATCTATGGGCTTTGCGGAATAAGCAACACAATCAAAAGGGGGACATTATGGAATTTTTACTAGGGTCGATATACGTAATTTTGTTAATCGGTATCTACTTTTTGCCGTCTATTGTTGCGATGTGTAGAAAGCATGTGAACTTTACAGCCATTTTTATTCTAAATTTATTCTTAGGTTTTACATTATTTGGGTGGGTGTTTGCGTTGATATGGGCTGTTTATAATTCTACGACAGAAAGGGCAGGAACAAAAAAGAAAAAATAATAAAATTTGAACCCGCCCAAATGGGCGGTGTTTTTATTCCTTGCCTGTTTATGCGCGGGTGATATAATTCCATTATGGAATTGTTGATAATAATTTTAATATTTGCTGTTTTTTTCTTTCTGCTTCGGCAAGAGAACAAGAGAAAGATTGAATACAATAATCATAAAAACGAGCAGGTTGAATCTGTAACTGCGCTGGACCGTGGCACATGGTCTGAACGCGACTTGGTGTATGAATTGCTGGAACATGGTATCGCACCAGGGGCAATTTTTCATGATTTGTATGTAAAAAAGGCAAATGGGCGACATGCACAAATTGACCTGGTTGTGGCGACCAAGGTTGGCCTTATTGTGTTTGAGGTAAAAGATTACAGTGGCTGGATTTTTGGGCGTGGCAACCAAGATAAATGGACCCAGGTTTTGGCCTATGGTCGTGATAAGTATCGTTTCTATAACCCGATTAAACAGAATGCGGGGCATATTGCAGAACTGCAAAAACAGTCCAAACAGATGTCTGAAATCCCAATGTTTTCAGTTGTGGTATTTTATGGTGGTTGCACATTGCGTGATGTCAGCATTATTCCACATAATACTTATGTGACAACATGGCGACGTGCGCTGGATGTAGTAGATACGATTTTGGAAGAAAATGAACCAGCAAACTATACCGATAAACACGAAATAGTTCATATATTAAAGGCGGCTGTTGAAAATGGCGCCAAGGAAAATATGGCCGAACAACATGCGGATGAAGTACAGGACATGTTGGGCCAGGACAGAGTTTTTGATTAAGATTCTATATAAAGGGCGGTGTTTCGGGGGCGAAAATCGTTTTTCACAAATGCACGATTTCGGTGTCGGGGAATTGTGATGCGATGTATTCAGCAGCCAGGCGTCGGTGGCATTGGTGTGCGGTCTTTTCCGTACACATCAGGCATATGCGGTCCAGTTCGTCCGGATTGCGCCCCGCCAATGGCGCACGCCCCGCAATCAGGCGTCTGTAAATCGGTTCGGCATCCGCCCAGGTTGCCTTTTTATCCTTGAACGCGGTCAGCATTTCAAATTCAGGCGCAAATTCCGGGTGATATTCATATCGGTCGCCCAAGACAGTCGCTAGGTTTTCGCCACTGTAATATGGAACATACTTGCTGACCCGCCACAGGCGAATGTCCCACACGCAGCGAATGCGCACCGCATCCAGCACTTCCAGAAATGCGTCGGGGCTTTTACCGCTAAAACCGATTGTAAATATCTTTGGCATGTAATAACGATAGCCGATTTAAGACAAAATCGCAACAGGGGATTGCCCAGTCATATCCTTATTCAAGAACCCCAGCATTTTTGCAATATGTTCAAAATATGTAGATTTTTTTATGGGTTGTGAAATGGTAAGTTATTCATCGGACTGCGGACAGGTTGCGGATCCTGTGTAGCTGCTGTGTAGCCAAGGGGGTAAATAGTGGTGTTTTTAGGTGGATTGTGGTATGCCTAAATCCAAAAGTGTTAACAAAGAAAAACG
This sequence comes from Alphaproteobacteria bacterium, assembly GCA_017937735.1. The sequence continues at coordinate 9,931 of JAGBCZ010000030.1, forward strand.
CCGCAAAATCAACGATTTTGCGACGGAATTCTTGGCTCGGGCAGTTGGACTCGAACCAACGACATACGGATTAACAGTCCGTTGTTCTACCGACTGAACTATGCCCGAATAGCGTTGCATATAATATACTAAAAAAAGGCAGAAGTCAAGCGTTTTTAGAAGAATTTTGTTGCGTGTTACATGCCCCGCAAAACCGCAGAAACCTGCGACGTTTATCACAATATGTATGTAAATGTGTGTTTTTTTAACGGCTATACTATGCTAAAAATGCCTAATTCGCTCAATACATGATTGCACATAGTTCAAACGTGCACATGGAACTCTTTGGATATAATAATAAAATATTATGATCAAGTATTGGACGCAAAAACTATAGATATATCAGAATAAAATATTACACACAAAACCAAACAAATTATGGCGCCCCAGAAAAATCTATGCGCCCATGTCTCGTCCGCCAAACAGCGAAGGTCATTTTGCTTTAATAGTTTTCTGACTGATGGCTTGGGTTCTTCTTCTAGCGATAGCACAATATCGGTAACATCTCTATTGTTTTTTAGAACTTTTAACGATAGATATACAGAGACCAAACAAAAAACCATCGCTAAAATAGCCGAAATTAGAGCAAAAGAGTTAGCTTTTATAAAGTTTAGTGCGGCAATAATACCCATAAACATTGTAAAAGCAAAATTTAAAATAGATTTGTCTCGAGCCAGGTCACTCTCAAAACCTGCTTGTCTAATAGAAGATCTAATACTTGATTCGTGCATAATTTTCTCATTCTTATACCAGTATATAAGTATATGGTATTCAATTATAATTGGAAATCAAGTTTTTTAGCGGGTTTTCGTATATTCAATTTACATTTTTGATTTTTAGTGATAGAGTATGAAATGATTCCAATGAGAATTGGGTCGAGACTGTGATAAGTCTTTAGTATCTGCGGTGCGACTTTGCATCGTTATCGGATGTAATGGTGCAATTTTGCGCCGTTTGTCACCCTTGTCCATATGGTCAAGGGAGTCGTTGGTTATAATGGATAATTCCAAAAGGCCACGAAATCATATCAGATACTATGATTTATCACCTCCCTTCGACCACCAATTCTGTTGGTGGTTAAATTTTTTTATAAAAGGGGTGAAAAATGAAAAAAATATTCTGTTTGTTTTTGTCATTATTTTTATGTGCATGTGTAAATGCACCATATGTAAACCAAATTGATTTGAATAAAACCGATTTTTCCAAAATAGAAGAGTTAAAGATTGGCGAAGCCTGTAATGCAATTGCGTTGTTTATTATACCTGTAGAAACAGAAAAAAGTATTTTAAAAGCAGCATTAGAAGCCGACATAAGTAAAATTCATTATGTTGAAACCAGAAACGAAGGTCTATATCCGCTTTTTTATCAAAGTTGTGTAATGGTTTATGGTGAATAAAAGTCTTATTAAGAAGCAGATGATATGTTTAATTTACATTTATCAATCAGGTTGCTAAAATAAGAATATAAGCAAGGAGTAAAAAAATGAATTTTATTTCTAAATTATATTTTAGTGCGTTTAAACGAATGGGTGAGTTGCGCCTGTGTTTCATTCTTAGCTGTTTATTCGGTGCAATAAGTTTATACACATGGCTTACGTACTATTGGTTGGAATGGAATGAAATTTGGTGGGTTGGATTTTGGTTTTATTTGCCTTTTTTTATCATTTGGCCAATAAGCTTCATTGTTGATGGATATAAACAGGATAAAAGAAAGAAAAAATGAAAAAAATGTTGTTGTTTTTAGCAGTGTTGTTGGTGGCTTGTTCTGCAGAGGAATATGACTGTCACATAGTAACAAAACATCACTTGTTTACAGAAACAAAATTGTGTGACGGAATTTGTAGTCCAATGGTTAGGATTTCCGATGTAAAAGAACAAATAACAGATCGGCACGAAATCGTAGAACGTAGCGATTTGAAGAGTTTTATGGACGCTGAGTACGCATCTGCAGACATGGTAAATTCTAATCATCCAGATTTTGTTACGCAAATGGGTTTTGAACCAGTTCAAGTAATTAAATTGGAGTGTAGTAAACTTTAATAGTTAGGAGGCAGAATGGAGCATTTCGTTAAGAAAATATCCATACCAGAGCTAGGGCTAGAAATTTTTCCGGATATAAAGGTCACTCTAGAAAGACCCGGGCCATCTTTTATATACCATGAGCCGAAGTATTTTTATCATCGGATTGTAAAACAGAACCTGAGAGAGTTTTACAAAGATGAGTCCGATGAACGAACGGCAATAAATGCTTGTATTACGCTGTACCATGTAAGGGATTGGTTTTGCAGGACAAAGACAGAGAAAGAGGCTATTAGCAAAGAAATGCCCTATAGCGCAGTATTAGAAAATATTGCCAATGGCACAAAACATTTTAATTTAGATAAACCATGCAAAACTGGCAGAAAGTCAGGTACAAATGTCCCTCGAAAACTTATAGTTATAAAAGATGATAAAGAAATTGAACTGATAGAGATATTGAAAGCCATAGAGAAGTTTTGGGATGCAAGGCTTGGTGAACGATATATTGCAGTTTATAACGAAGAAACAAAAATATTTGAATAGTAAGTAGATGTAAGTCTGACGATTAAAAACAAACCGCCCAGATGGGCGGTGTTTTTTCTCTTGCGCGACGGACGGGTTTCCGTTGTGCTGGGGTGGGGAAAAGTGTGTATAATTTTTCTGGTTGAAATCATCATTGAATTCAACCAGAAATCAGTATTGAAATCGTGGAACACAAAATTTGGTTCAAATCGGTTTGCGGTATGAAAATGTATGTTTTTCAAACGGTATCCATACAGGTTTTAACAGGTTTTAAGCGTAATGTGTTAAGTCGTCAGAACTGAAAAAAGCAACAAAAAAACCCAGAAATCTGGGCAAAACTCGAATTTGCTGTTGGGCTTGCTCTTATGGTTAACAGTCCGTTGTTCTACCGACTGAACTATGCCCGAATAGCGTTGCATATAATATACTAAAAAAAGGCAGAAGTCAAGCGTTTTTAGAAGAAATTTGTCGTATGTTATGCGCCCCGCAAAACCGCAGAAACCTGCGACTTTTGTCCCAGAGTGTATGCAAATGTATGTTTTTCAAACGACCGTTCCACGCTAAAAATGTCCCCTAAAAAACACCAGAAAAATATAAAATTGGCTGTATCTCTACAATTAAAATAACCTTGTTTCAGAAAAAGTATTGAAAAAACAAAGAGAATTTAGTAGTGTGATTTTATACATAATAGATATGCAGAAAGGTATACAGAAATGCAATTAGAAGAATTTAATAATCATAAAATACATCAACAATTTCTTGAATTAAAAGATCTCAGAAACACTAATGAAGTCTTACAAAAAACAGAAGCCTTAGAGCTTGCTTTTTTGACAGACGCTACGATCAATATAGAATCCATATTAACCAATATAAATGCATTTCTAATAAGTTTGCAGGATTTAAACAGCATTAGCGGTCATTTGCAATACATTATAAATTATTTAAAAAATTTGAGTTTAAATAGTAATTTACAATACGTAATTGAACATGTTCGTGGATATTTGTTAAACATAACTAGAATCCTTTCGGGCTATCCTACTCAAAATAAGAAAATAGCCGCGAATGAATTTAATAAAATTAGTGCAACTTATAAACAACACTCGGAAGAGTTTTATGAAAAAATGTTAAAAGAATTGGATGCATATAAAGGCGATCTAAATCAAGCATTGCAGGAGTCGAACTCTAACAAAGACTATTTGAATAATTTGGTTGGGGACATAAAAGATTTTTCCGCTAAATATACAACAAAAGAAAAGGCGAAATATTATTCGGAATTGTCAGCACTATCTGAGAAAAAAAGCAGATAGTTTTCTATGTTTTACCAATATAGCGATGTTTAGTGCGATTGGTTTTATACTTCTTCCTATATTATTACCTATGATACATAATATCTGGTATAATTCTTGGTATGAGATTTTCCCAACAGATATACTAAACCTGTCTTTTGGGGGTGCTATTTTGCGCATATCGGTATCGTTTTTATCCTTTTTACCGGCATTATTCTTTTCTCAAATAGAGCGACAATATCGAGAAAGAGCATTTAAGTTTAAAGATTTAAGCAATGCAATATTGTCTATCAATCCATATTTGGCTGATATAGAACAAAATCAGTATGGTGATTATAGTGAGAAAGATAAATTAAGATTGGAGATGGCCAAAATATTCTTTACGCAAATTCATTCGAACGATAAATGTAAGGATAAAGACTTGTTAAATAAAATGGAACAAATTGCAAATATAGTAAAGGGAATTAAACAATAATATGGTTAATTTTTGCCGTTTGCGACTTATTTGTATAACCCGAAAGAGTATAAATGACATACAAAAATATAATGTTCGAAATGTTTGAATCTGCCACGGCAGAACTTGAAAAAGGTAATGTTTATAGTGCAAATGTGTTGTTGTGGGCTTGTTGTGAGCTGCTGTGGCGAACACATGGTGTTGCCCAAGGAGAACACCTTGATTGGTTGTTGGATTTGTGGTTTAACAAATATACGGACGAACAACTTGAACAAGCTTTCAATATTTTGCAGTCAGAAAACAGATTGCCCGAAGAAATTGATTCCATAGATGCCTTGAAATCAAAATTGAAGCGAGCAATGATAAAGGAAAACCCAATAAATCTAGACGAGATAAAAAAGAAATTTAATGATTGTTACGAGATGTACAACAACAGTAAACATGGCTCTGGTCGTGGTTTTGGCCTAACAGGCTTAGATAAGGAAGTAGATGATGCTCTCGACCCCCAAGTTGTAAAAATGCTGCATCAAATGGTATCATATTACATCGATAGTATTTATACAAAAGACATTATTGAAAAATATGGCTTGGAATATATGGACAAGAAATACGGCAGCCCTAAAAATTAGTTGTTTCAAACGATAGTTAATATATTCAATTTACATTTTTGATTTTTGGTGATAGACTATGAAATGAATCCATAGGGATATGGGTTCGGGGCTGTCACAAGCCTATTCTGTTCGGTACAGAATCACAGCGTATCGTAAATCCGATATGCTTCCTGTGGCTTTGTATCGTTATTTATCCCTGACTTAATAAGTCGGGGGGCTGTTCGTTATACAACAGGGGAAACCCGAAAGCGACAGAATCAATAACAGAATGATTTGTGAACTCCCCGACCGCCTGACATCCCATGGCGGTCTAATTTTTTATAAACTAGGAGATTTGTATGAAAAAAACTTTACTGCTTTTATCTGTTTTGGCATTAACGGCTTGCGACAGGCCAACAACATCCATTGAATTAGAATGTAGTATGAACAAGGATTGGCAAAAACCAGTTTCCATGTTGCGCACTGACGAAGATTATAAAAATCAAGTCCCTGTACTGGTTGATTTTAAAGCATACAACGATCATGCTGTTCTTGTCGTTAATGGTAAGGAATCCACCTATAATAAAAGCAAGGAAGAAAAATCTATGGGCGAATTTGGTCGTGTTTATGTGGGCTATGAAGGTATTTTTCCAGACACAGATCGCTTAGCCACATTTAGTTTCTATGGCGATATTGGCAGCAAAACCATTCTGCAATTCGACCTGCATTTTGATGGGGAATATGCACTACATGATGGCAAAAGATTTGATGAGATACATCCGTGCACGCCAACAAAGAAAGAGTATGTGGGGGATAATTGGTCCGCAAATGCACCTTGGAACCATGACTACAAAATGCCAAACAAAATTGAAAAATGTATAACTACCATTGTTGATAAAGTATATTGTGATAATGGACATTGCGACAGTCTTTATATCTTTCACAATGGTCGTCACAATTTGACAGCCGAAGCGGCAATGAAGATTAGTGCGAATTGGGATTATTCAAATATGCGTCTTTATTCAAACGATGGCAAGCTGGAAGAGTATGAAATGGATGCCTGCGAAGTTGTTGATAGACTGTTTAAATATATTGATGAGACTGGCTTAAATGATTCACAACTAATCCAAGATGCAATGCGTGACTGTGGTGCAGAATGTGATCCTGTATTAACAACCGGTGAGTGGGGTGATTTTTTAATCCGTTTGCCTGAAAGCGAAGCATTGCGTAAGATTGCAAACAGAACAAAAAATGTCAAATTCCTGTCTGCTTCTAATCCTAAAACCTATGCAAAATCCGGTTATTGCTTGTTAAACATTATTCCATACAATACGATGGAAAAGCTGGGTTGGGAGAACAAAGACTGTTACTATCGCTTATACTGTGGCGCACCAGAATTTATGGACTATGACCAAAATTATGCGGTTGAAGTTTGTGAATAAAACGAATTATGCACACCGCCCAAATCGGGCGGTTTTTTGATATAAAAATCAGTACTGAAATCGTGGGACAGAAAAATTGATATAAATCAAGGATTCTTTAAAGTGCTTTTTTACTTGATATATTGCTTGTACTAATATATAATGTGTCAACAAAAATAAGAGAAAAAATGTCAAGTGTAAGCATAGAAGATTTTATGACGCCCGAAGAATTGGCAAAATCTGTTGAACAGTCGATGGCTGAAAGAACGGATGATTTACTGGTTCTGGCAAATATAGAACCACGGCGTCAAGAATATTTCAAGGGTGCCAATCCATACGGTATCGGCATGTTGGTCTGCCTGCGAGAGGCGCCACGTGTCAACTTTAAAATAGAAATCTATCCAAATGAGATAGAAGAGCCTCATTTTAAGGTTATATATCAAAATGAAACATGTCGTTTTAAAATTGTTGATTGCATGCCAATGAAGGCAGAGGCAACACGTGGAATCCCAACGCAAATAAATAAAATTATGAAACATGTAAAAAAGGCTTGGGCTGAAAACCATGATGATTTGGTCAAGGTATGGCAAAAAACGCGCCCAAGTGACAGAAATTTGCCACATCAGAATATAAAATAGTCATGTTTTAGGTATCTTTTCCGATATGATAACAGTTGTTGACTTTTATATGTCAATTCGCCATAATTCCAAGGAATTTAAGTAAACATAAAGAAGTTTTATGATGAGTAAAAAACCAAAAGAAAAATTATCCAAAGAATTAAAAAACAAGATTTTACATAATATGTTTGTAAATAACTACAAACGTATGTGGCCATTTATTAAGCCATATTGGTTCCGTGGCGTTTTGTCTTTGTTATTGGCGATGCCAATTGGTGCAATGGATGCGGTTATTGCAATGGCGTTAAAGCCGTATATGGATTTGGTTATGGTGGAAAAGTCTGTACAAACAGCATGGTATATTCCATTGGTAATTATCTTGTTTACTGTTGCCCAGGGTGTTTTGACGTATGCGGCAAATTATTTAAATACTTGGTCTGGTGCCAAAATTACGAACAAATTAAAGTTAACGTTGTACAAGAAAATGTTGTTTTTTGAAACAGAATTCTTTAACAAGAAAAATTCTGGCGATGTTATCTTTATGTTCAATAACAACGCAGATATGGCATGCGCAGGGTTGCTGACGAATTTAAAGAATTTAGTTCAAAAGTTATTCACAGCAATTTCGTTGATTTTTGTGTTGTTCTATAATTCATGGCAGTTGGCGTTGATTTGTGTAACTGTTTTGATTGGTGCCTTGTTGCCAATGACAACATTGAAAAAGAAAATAAATTCTGTATTCAGTAAATCTATTGTTGCAGATTCTGCGTTGCTGACGGCATATAATGAATCGTATGCAGGTAACAAGACGATTTCTGCCTATAATTTGGAACAATACCAAGAAGAAAAATTCAGCGGCGTATTGGATTCTGTATTTAAATTGAGAATTAAAATGGTCCAAAAGACAAGATGGGTAACGCCTGTTATGCATATTGTATTATCTTTTGGAATTGGTTTGGCAATATGGTTCGGATCGTTCTTGATTTTGAACGGCACCATCACCAGCGGTAGTTTTGTTTCTTTCTTGGCTGCGTTGATTATGTTATACACACCAATGAAAAGTATGGGGTCAACATATAATTCTGTATTGATGTCTTTCTTGGCGATTGAACGTGTGTTTGATGTTTTGGATTCTGTTCCTGCAATCAAAGACAAACCAAATGCAATTCAAATGCCATCAATGCATAAAAATATCGAATTTAAAAATGTTTCATTTGAATATATCAAAGATGTCCCTGTGTTAAAGAACGTTAATTTGACCGTTAATCAGGGTGATGTTATTGCATTGGTTGGTAATTCTGGTGGTGGAAAATCGACATTGGTCAGTTTGTTGCCTCGTTTCTATGATGTAACGGCGGGTCAGATTTGTGTCGATGGCACAGATATTCGTGACTTTACATTGCATTCATTGCGTCAGAATATCGCAGTTGTGTTCCAAGATAATTTCTTGTTTGCTGGCACAATTCGTGAAAATATCTTACTTGGTGACCAGCACGCAACCGAAGCACAAATTAAAAAAGCCATTAAAATGGCATGTTTGGATGATTTTATCAAGGGACTGGATAATGGTCTGGATACGCAGATTGGCGAACGTGGAATATTGTTATCTGGTGGTCAAAAACAGCGTATTGCGATTGCACGTGCGTTCTTGAAAAATGCACCGATTTTAATCCTGGACGAAGCGACATCTGCCCTGGATAACAAGTCAGAGGCTGTCGTACAAAAAGCGATTGAAAATCTGATGCGTGATAAAACAGTGTTTGTTATTGCGCACAGACTGTCTACAATTCGCAACGCAACCAAGATTGTTGTTATAAATAATGGTGAAATCGTAGAAAGCGGATCACATGACGAATTGCTGAAAAACGAGTGCGGCGCATACAAAATACTGTACGATATGCAATTCAAAACAGCAGAATAAAAAACAGCTGCCCATAACAATGGGCAGTTTTTTTACTTATTGCGATATGTTTTTTAAAGTGATATATTTCATACTGTCCAATACATAATAACAAAAGGATTTTTATATGTTATTACAAGGAAAAAAGATTTTAATCACAGGTGTTGCAAATGATTGGTCAATGGCATGGGCGATTGCCAAACGCTTGTCAGAACAGGGGGCGATGATTGCGATGCCGTATGCGATGCCTGCGTTGGAAAAACGTGTGCGTCCATTGGCGGAATCTATCGGCGCTAAATTCGTCCAAGAATGTAACGTTCAAAACGATGAACAAATGGATGCGCTGTTTTCTGCGATTGAACAAGAGTGGGGACATTTAGACGGTGTATTACATGCGATTGCATTTTCAGACAAGAACGAATTGACTGGTCGCTATGCGGATACAAGCCGTGATAATTTCAAGAATACGATGGATATATCTGTATATTCATTGGTTGATATAACCAGACGTGCATCTAAACTGATGACAGGTGGGGGCAGCATTGTTACCTTGACATACTATGGTGGGGAAAAATCTGTGCCGAATTATAATGTAATGGGTGTTGCTAAGTCTGCCCTGGACAGCAGTGTTCGTTATCTGGCATCTGACTTGGGGCGTGACAATATCCGTGTGAACGCAATCAGTGCCGGTCCAATTATGACATTGGCATCCAGTGGTGTTGGTGGGTTCAAGGCGATGTTACGTTTAAATGCAGAAACAACACCATTACGCCGTAATATGACATTAGATGATGTCAGTGGCGCTGCCTTGTATTTATTCAGCGACTTGTCCAGTGGTGTTACGGGTGAAGTACACCATGTTGATTGCGGTTATTCAACAACTGGCATGATGCCAAACGAAATGAAAGAAATTTTATTACAAGGCCTGGAAGACAAATAAACAACAAAAACCTGCCATACTTGTGCAGGTTTTTTATATATCAGATGATAAAATATATTGATGCACATTGTCACTTATCATATCCGCCATCAGAAATCAATGTTGGGGCGGTGTATAATGCAGCCCGCCAATCAGACTGGGAAAATATTGTCAGTGTAACAGATGTGCATAATAATACATTTGGGGCGATTGGAATTCATCCGTGGTATATATCAGACGTTACTGAAAACTGGGAATCAGAACTGCAAGATTTACTGCATAAAAATCCAGAATTATTGGTCGGTGAAATTGGATTGGACAAGCATAAACCTGCCATGGAAACGCAAATTCAAGTGTTTTGTAATCAGTTATTATTGGCGCATGAAATGGGACGCGGTATATGCCTGCATTGTGTTGGTGCATGGGATAAAGTATTAAATGTTTTCAAGGTGTTCCAGAACAGATTGCCGCGCTTTATTTTGTCGCATTGTTATTCTGGAAATGCCAAAGACATACAAAAATTATCAGAAAAATATAATATGTACTTTTCGTATGGGCCACGTAACCTGCAAGACACAGAACGTTTGTGTGCGACACCGCTGGACAGAATTGTTGCTGAAACCGATGGTTTTAACCCAAATGATGTTGTTATTATTGTAAATCGTATTGCGTCTATTTTGCATATTGCGCCTGAAAAAATGGCTGATATAATATATCAGAACACATTACGGATGTTGGATATATGACACGATTAAACAGAACAAGATTATTATTCGGTGATACAGGCATTGAAAAATTACGCAATTCCGCTATTATGGTTGTGGGCTGTGGTGCGGTTGGTTCGTTCGCTATCGAGGCTTTGGCCCGTTCTGGCATTGGCCATCTGATAGTGGTTGATTTTGACACCATCGAAGAAAGTAACATAAATCGTCAGTTATTTGCACTGGACAGCACATTGGGAATAAAGAAGGTTGCTGTGGCAAAATCACGCATACATGATATAAACCCAGACATTACTGTTGATGCGCTTGATTTGTTTTTTGATGAAAATTCGGAAATTCCAACTGTTCCAGACTTTATAATTGATGCGATTGATACGGTTGAATCCAAAATTGCATTGTATAAATGGGCATCTGCGCATAATGTGCCGATTATATCCAGTATGGGTGCCGCATCCAAGACCGATATTGGCCAGATTTCGGTTGCGCCCTTGTCACGTACAACTGTCTGTCCATTGGCATCACGTGTTCGGCGTATGGTGCGTGACATTGGGTTACCGGATATACCTGTGGTATATTCGACACAGACACCTGCGCCTGTATCAGGGCATGCAAAGAATTTGGGGTCTGTGATAACAGTTACGGGGACATTTGGCTTAATGCTGGCAAATTATGTGATTAGCAAAATAATCCAAGATATTTAGTCTTGAATCACTGCCGTAATTGGTGTAATTTATATATGAAAGACAATGGGGGGAAATTATGAAGTTAACTGCAAAATCTGGGTTATGGATATCTGTATTGGCGATTGGTGTTGCGCTGGGTGGTTTTTTTATTGGTGACGGCATATATCGTGCCATGTCTGGGCGCACTGTTACGGTCAAGGGGTTGGCCGAACGTGATGTTGTTGCCGACACTGCGGTCTGGAATATCAAGATTAACGGTGTTGGGGGCGATTTAACCGCACTGCAACAGGAAATAGATAACGATATTTCCCAAATTCATACATTTCTGACAGATGCGGGCTTTGCGCCGTCTGATATTCAGAATCTGCGTGTTCAGGTTCGTGATAAATATGCGGGCTATTCCGATGCAGAATTAAAGAATCAGCAAAATGACGGCCGTTATGTTATTGAAACAGGTGTAATGGTCCGTTCGCATAATGTTGACTTGGTGGACAATGTATCACGCCGTATGGGCGAATTGGTACGCCGTGGCATTACCATTACCGAAGATTATTCTGGCCCGATATATATCTTTAACGGTCTGAACGATATTAAAATATCTATGATAGAGCAGGCGACCAAAAACGCCACCGCTGCGGGTCAACAGTTTGCCAAGGATGCAGATGCAAAACTGGGCAAAATTAAAAGTGCGAACCAAGGTGTATTCAGCATTGAATCCCGTGATCCGACAGACAGTTGGTCATCCAATGAACGTCAGTCGATAAACAAAAAGGTTCGTGTTGTTGCGACAATAACATTTTATCTGAAATAACACATCCCCCCTTTGTCATCATGACACTCTTTTGTAACTCCTGCGCAGGCAGGAGTTGGGGTCATAAACGTAGCCAACCATTGAACGTTAAACAACTGTCATCCTGTGGCTTGACCACAGGAACCAGGTATATGTCAGCCAAATGACCTGGGGTCCGCAGTCCATCTGCGGAATGACAAGGAAAAAATATTTTACACTCATTTGTCACTCCTGCGCAGGCAGGAGTGGGACTATACAGTGCGAGTGAAACGAGCCAACAACCCACCGTTGTGCAACGCATAATATTTTAATTTAAAAAACCCTATTCCTGCCTTCGCAGGAATGACAAGGGGGGGGAGCAAGGTAAAAAAACTTGTCATTGCGAGGGGAGTGCAACGGCCGTGGCAATCCAGTAAAACTGTCTATGTCATCATGTATGTTATGGGTTGTTATTGTTCACCCAACAAACATTAGTAGGAAATGTTTTTGTTATACCATTCGTATTAATATCATCCTTCAAAGTAAGCGAACTGTTAAAACAACATTGCGTGCGTGCTGTTGCGCCTTTTGGTGTTGTAAAAATGCCGTTTGGTTCAGATGTTGCTCCTAGTTGTCCATTTTCGCAACTCCTACAGCTTGATTTTCCTGTTTCGTTTTGATATGTGCCTTCTGGGCAACTTTCACATGTTGTCATTTCTGCTGTGCGATACGTCCCTTTGGCACATCCGGAACATCCTGTTTTATCTGCGTTGCTCTCTTCTCCTTCCGGACAGTTTGAACATGTTGTCGCATTTCCTTCACTGTACTTACCATCCGCACATTCTGAACATGATGGATTTGTAACACCATCTGGGCCATAATAACCCGCATTACAATCCGTGTTATATGTACACGCTGGATATGACGTTCCATTATATTTGATTGTTGACGACACTACACTTGCTGTCCCATCTGATATTGTCTTTGCACCACAACTGACATAACAATCAGTCGCTGTATCAGACCCCTGGGCCGATGTTACCGTACGTCCAGCAGTATCTGACGGACAGTTGTGCGGACAGGCACTGGTTGACCCCGCGGCGCCATAACATCCCGCGTTTACTTTGGTTTGATTGCATGAGCCTGTTGTGGCATAATACCCTGCGCTGGTTATTTTACATGCATCTGATGTCGTGGAACCGGTATTGCTATTATATTTTCCAGCACCACAGGTTGAACGACCGCCTGTTGTATTGCCAACACCACTGCTGTAATATACAACTGTTCCACCGACACAATAGCCACCACATGCACATTGCACTTCACCCCTGCCTTGTTCTGCCACATATTTGCCGGCTGTTGTTGTTACATAACAGTCATTTATATTATCAGACCCCTTGGCACTACTGGGGTATTTGTTGCTTGTTTGTGTGCTACAATTCTTACAACTCGACTGCCCAGTTGCGTCTTGATATGTGCCGGTGGTACATGCCGTACGATCGCAACTGTTGCAACTATACCCCCGTTCGCATGTTGTCATGTCATACCCAACACATATATCATTATCGGCACTGGCAGGTTCAAACATACGGGTGGAACCATTGCTACGGTTAGTTATCAAACTGAAATTAGCTGAATTCCGCTTACATTCATAATATTTTGGGGTTGTGCCACTTGCAATATACCCATAATATGTTGCAGTCGCACTTGCTGAAAAAGAACAAGATTGAACTTTGGTCTGATCTGGTTGGACACCATCGGCTGGTGTGCTGCCAAAATTTTTTGTAGCAACCGCATTAGTATTAGCACTAAACATTGACATAGGGGAGTTATTATATACCCCACTTGAAATCATATAAACATTATATGTTTTGGGTGTCAGTATAAAAACCAAATTAAAGGTCGAACCGTTGGCCTGTGTGTCCAATATA
>JAGBCZ010000005.1 GCA_017937735.1 Alphaproteobacteria bacterium
AGAATACTGGCATGAACAATATTTGATATTCACACACGTTCCAACTGGTTGGGAATATCTAAAAGAAAATTTGCAATCAAGAAAAGACCTGGCAAAAAAATTGGGTGGCAAAACAATACACGATCGTATAAATGCAAAATCACAAAACGATAATTGGTATGTAACCTATAAAAGGTTAATACATAATTTAGAAATTCAGAAAACAATCATAACAAATACAGCATTACAACGAACTAAACAACTGGACAGATTATTATCTGTCATCGCAGTAAAAAATATTCGTACACAAATGCAAACCGCACTAACCAATGGCCAAACCATCGTCTATGAAACCGTTGGTACCGCGTCAAAGATAAAACAACTGGCCCAACAGTACAAATATAAAACATGTGGTCTGCATATATGCGTACTGCACCCAGAAATCAATATTGCGCGTGTTCAACAACGTGTCCAAAAAGGCGGCCATAACGTCCAAACACCGTTAATTATTCGCCGCTATGAAGAATATCTGCAAAATTTAACCAATACATTAGTTACAGAAAATACAGCCGTTGTAATTGACAATTCTGGCAAAAAGCCTTTTATACCTATATTTTTGATACAAAACAATCTGCTGACAAATATTGCACAATGTCCGAAATATTTGCAAGAAACACACAAACAAATATCTGATATATTTCCAGAAAAATCTATCAACGACTTGATTAATTTTAAACAAAACATCGATATAAAAAAATTAACCGATGAACAGCGTGAAAATTTTGGGCAAATTGTCATAACAAATTTATTGAACTTTACGCCTAAAAATCCCACACATAATTTATTAGAACGCATAAAAACACTGCTTCGCATTAACACTATCAATTTAAAATAACGTCACACATAACATCCAAAATTAGCGGGCAAATTAACGATAATGGTATAGATAAACGGGGTGGCAATGGCGTAGTGTACATGGCGCTACATAAGATTCCCACCAACACCATTCACGATTAGCGATAAAAATAAATCGGGAATCGTAGTGTACATGACGCTAAATGAATTCTTTTTACCCACCACGTGATTAGCGGGTAAATTAAATAGAACAGTTTAGATGTGGAACGGTCTCGATAACGTAGTGTACAAAGGTTACATGAGTTGTCGGGACCGCCCACAGATGAATTGTTATATTTAATTTACGGTTAGGGATTTACCGTGCACATCGATATACACAGTACTGCCTTCGTTTAATGTGCCAGACAATATCAGGTCGGCAATTTTATCTTCGACCGCAGATGTTATCAGACGCTTTAATGGACGTGCGCCAAAGACCGCATCATATCCATTGTCACCCAACCACTTTATCGCCTTGTCTGTGACGTTCAGTTCAATTCTGCGTTCGGCCAAGCGCTTTTCCAGACCACGCAGTTGAATTTTAACAATGCCTGCCATCACATCTTTGCCCAACGGGTTAAAGAACACAATTTCATCAATTCGGTTGATAAATTCAGGGCGAAAATGCCTTTTGACCGCTTCCATATCTGGCAGGTTGCTGGTCATGATAATGATTGTGTTTGTAAAGTTCACAACATGACCCTGACCATCTGTCAAACGTCCATCATCCAGTATTTGCAAGAACACATTGAACACATCTGGGTTTGCTTTTTCTATTTCATCAAACAGCAATACTTGATATGGTCTGCGTCTGACGCTTTCGGTCAGCACCCCACCCTGTTCATAACCGACATACCCCGGGGGACTGCCAATCAAGCGTGATACAGAATGTGGTTCCATATATTCACTCATATCAATACGTGTCATGGCCGTATCATCATTAAACAGATATTCCGCCAATGCCTTGGCCACCTCGGTCTTACCAACACCGGTTGGCCCCAAGAACATAAAACTGCCCATTGGTCTGCGTGGATCAGACAGACCTGCACGACTGCGGCGAATTGCACGTGCAATTACCCCCAGCGCATGATCTTGCCCAACAACACGATTGCGCAATGCATCTTCGATGTTTAACAGTTTTGATTGTTCTTCGGCATTTAATCTGTCGGCCGGGACACCGGTCCATTTGCTGACCACTGCTGCGATATGTTCTGGCAAAACTGTTTTGTATTCTTTTGTATCTGCGTTCATTTTTGCAATTTTTTCTTCCAGTTCTGGAATCTTGCCATATTGCAAGGCAGACGCTTTTTCATAGTCACCATTACGCATTGCTGTGGCAACTTCGGCCTTGGCCACATCCAGTGCCGCCATCGCATCCGACAGACCACGCATTTTTTGTTGTTCTGCCTGCCACTGGGCGGTTAATTCTTTGGATTCGTCTTCGACCAATTTAATGATATTTTCCAAATCTGCCAGACGTTTTTTTGATTCATCGTCTTTTTCTTTTTTCAACGCCTGCTGTTCGATTTTCAGTTGCATCAGATGTCTGTCAACTTCGTCCAGTTTATCTGGCTTGGATGCAATTTCGATACGCACACGTGCGGCGGCCTCGTCAATTAAATCGATGGCCTTGTCTGGCAAGAATCTATCTGTGATATACCGATTCGATAATTTTACCGCCGACACCAGCGCAGCATCTGCGATGCGCACACCATGATGTCCTTCGTATTTTTCTTTCAGTCCACGCAAAATAGATATTGTATCGTCAACAGTTGGTTCATCAACATACACAGGTTGAAAACGGCGTGCCAGCGCCGGGTCTTTTTCAATATATTGACGATATTCATCCAACGTGGTCGCACCCAAACAGTGTAATTCACCACGTGCCAGCATTGGCTTTAACAAGTTTGCAGCATCCATGCTGCCTTCGCCCTTGCCTGCCCCGACAAGTGTATGCAATTCATCAATAAACAAAATTATTTTACCATCTGCATCTTTGACAGCCTTTAATATTGCCTTCAAGCGGCCTTCGAATTGACCACGAAAAGACGCACCGGCCATTAACGCCCCCATATCCAGACTTAACAACTGCTTTTTTAACAGATTTTCTGGCACATCGCCTGAAATAATACGTGTTGCCAATCCTTCGACAATTGCAGTCTTTCCCACCCCTGGGTTACCAATCAGCACGGGGTTATTTTTGGTACGGCGACTTAACACCTGAATTGTGCGGCGGATTTCTTCGTCACGACCAATCACAGGGTCTAATTTCCCATCAGCCGCCAGTTTTGTAAAATCAGTTGTATATTTTTCAACTGCCTGCTGTGGTGTTTCTTGTAAATCATCCGGATTCATATATATGCTCCTTAATAAATTATTTCTGTGCTATATATAGTGCCATAAAATCTGCTTTCAAGACACAGGAACGAATACCAATCCTTGCGCCACAAAAAAAATTATATTAACCTGTACGGCATATACGACAAGGGAAAAAGACATGACAAACTTTACCGAACAAGATTACACACAAATCAAAAATCACCATCTGACGGCGGAACAAGTAAAACAACAAATTACAGATTTCAAAAACGGATTTCCATTTATCAATATTGTATCTGCGGCCATCGCAGGTGATGGAATACTGCAAATCAGCGATACAAAATACGCAGAATATTACGACAACGAAAAAGATAATTATAAAATAGAAAAATTTGTCCCAGCATCTGGCGCAGCCACACGCATGTTCAAAGACTTGTTTGAATTTTTAAACACGGGCATAATGAATCAGACAGTTCAAACCGTACTGGACAATCTGTCAAATTTTGCGTTTTACAATGATTTAAAACAAACGTTGCCCCCAGATGCAAATGCACACGACATTATAAAACACATCATTGATGATTCAGGACTTAATTACGGCAATCTGCCCAAAGGACTGTTAAAATTTCATAATGATAACAAATCTGGCATTACCGCTGTTGCAGAACACTTGGGCGAAGGCGCACAATATGCACAATCTAATCATATTGTAAATATACATTTTACAGTATCCCCAGAACATATATCTGCATTTACAGAATTATTAAACACCATCGTTCCACAATACGAATCGGAAACAGGCATACAATATAAAATAAATTTATCCACGCAAAAGTCTGAAACAGACACAATTGCTGTTAATCCAGACAACACACCATTTCGTAATTCTGATGGCACCCTGCTGTTTCGTCCGGCCGGTCATGGCGCACTGATTGAAAACCTGAACGATTTAGATGCAGACATCATATTCATCAAAAACATCGACAACGTTTGTACCAATGACACACGTGCGGACACAATACTATATAAAAAGATTCTTGCAGGTATTGCCATCCAAACCCAAAAACAAATATTTGAATATATACATGCAATTGATTCTGGCACGGCGAACATCACAGAAATCCAACAATATATATCTGACAATTTGGGCATACGAAAATTTGACACAGCACAAATACGCAACATATTAAACCGCCCATTACGTGTATGTGGCATGATAAAGAACACCGGCGCCCCAGGTGGCGGACCATTTTGGACACAAAATACAGACGGCACAATCAGTCTGCAAATCGTAGAACCCGGACAAATTGCCCCAGAATCAATATCTGTATTACATCAAGGTCAATATTTTAACCCTGTTGATTTGGTCTGTATGACACACGATTATACGGGCAAAAAATTTGATTTAACCCAATATATTGATAAATCAACCGGATTTATTTCAACAAAATCTAAAAATGGACGTGATTTACGCGCAATGGAACGCCCAGGCCTGTGGAACGGCGCCATGTCAAAATGGAACACAATATTTGTCGAAGTTCCAAACACAACATTCACCCCGGCCAAGGTTGTAACCGACCTGTTAAAAGACGGACACAAACACAACAAATAAAAAATATGAAAACAATACTTGACTTTTCTAGATTTTTATTATAAATTTAGTCCGCTATATAATAATTTAAGGATAAGTATTATGCCACGTGTATGTAAAGTTACAGGTAAGAAAACAGAAGTTGGGATGAATGTATCTCACTCTCATCGCCGTACAAAGCGTACGTTCTTGCCAAATCTGCAAACATTAAAGTTCCACAGTGATATTTTGGGACGTGATTTTTCATTACGTATTTCAACTGCTGGTCTGCGTACATTGACCAAACACGGCGGTTTGGATGCGTATGTAATGGCAAAACCAGTATCACGTTTAACAGCAGAAATGGCTGCAATTAAAAAAGCCATTGAAAAAAAGGCTGGCAAACCTGCTGCACCTGCAAAAAAACCTGTTCACAAGGCAAACCGCAGTGCACGTTTGGTAAAAAAAGTTGACGCAAAGAAAGCTGCATAAACAATTGGCTTTCTGATGCCATGGCCCCGTGGCGGAATTGGTAGACGCGCTTGACTCAAAATCAAGTTCTGCGAGGAGTGTCGGTTCGAGTCCGACCAGGGCCACCAGAATTAAAATCCCCTTTTGGGGATTTTTATTTTGGTCTGTGTCGGACGAAGAACCGACCGGTTCGAGCCGCAGCGATAGCGCAGGCGAAAGGGGCCCATAGAGCGAAAGCGAATATGGGAATTTACAATCCGTGCACGCCACCAGAATTAAAATCCCCTTTTGGGGATTTTTATTTACGACAAACAGATGGATCTTTTTTACGCCCACGTGTATGCGTGTTTTGATACGCACGTCTTTGCTTGGTTATTTCATACAGAACAATACCTGTGGATGTTGCCAAATTAAAACTTTCAATAACACCGTACATTTCAATACTGACACATGCGCTGCTGCGTTCAACCGCCAGCGGACTGATTCCACGTGCCTCGTTACCGAACCAAACAGCCAGACGTTTTTGCGTAAAATCCCCATGTTCCAAGACAACATTTACCTTGCCCTTGACATGTGGTGACGTAACGATTGAAACATACTTGTTTTTTTCCAAATGATCCATACATTCCTGGGTTGATTTAAACTTTTTCACAAACGTCCACTTTATTGCACCAACAGATGATTTTAACAAAGTACGTTTATTGCGCATATCTTCCCAGTTATCAGGAACATTGTTATTTGTATCAACAATATATAATTTTTCAACGCCCAGCGCATTTATATTTCTAATAACAGCACCAATATTTTTTGGATCACTGGGTTCTTCCAGAACTGCAATCAGATTTTTACATCTATCTTTTTTAACAGCATTTATTCTTGTCCGTAATCCTAAAACCATTGAAAATCCTTTTGCTGGGTTACAAAAGTAACTATACAATCAATATATACGATATCAATGATTTATTTCTTTTTATTTTTCGCTTTTTTTACGGGCGTATCACCCAGCAACTGCATGTCTGATTTTTATATTCATGTTTATAAAACATTTATTCATATTCGTGTTGTTCAAGCATAATTTTCACTTTTTCTTGGGATTTTTGTTGTTTAATTAAGTGTGCAACATCTACACGATGATATGCGCCGTTTATAATCGCCTGGCGCATTTCAGATTGGACGTGAGAATTGTCGCTGGCTTGTTTGTTCGGTTTGTTTTTTAACGGTTCGTTCAGAACGTATACTTCATACCCAAAATTTTCTATTTCTTCCACAGTATTACATACCTGACGCTTGGATATCTTGATTGCTGTGGGGGAATAATATTCTGTACCTTTGTCGTGAATAAATTTTTCATCTGGCTTTTCGACAACAGTGTACAGGTAAAATTCCGGCTTTATACTGTCGGATATCCGTTCAAAAAATATTTTTTTACCATATAAATTACATTGACCACGACCAGCCAAACATTTTACCAGGGCAAAGAATTTCGCATCATTTGCATCTGATGTAACAAATGCACCGACAACACGTTTGTTTTGAACACTGTTAAATTGTTCTTTGGGTTCTAAAAAGTCACCATCTATTTTTGTCGCAGAACCATGATAAAACGTGCGAAACTCTATTTGTTGTACCCCTTTGGCAAAAGCATCTTTTTTCATAATAAGTCCTTGTTTTTATCTGTCCATAGTATTGTTAAGAAATGCCGTTATTTGATTTGGTTCTTCCGGAAGATAGCGTTTGAATTTGCCTGTTCTGCTTATTTTTTGCCATAAATCCAAACCTTCCTCTTCTGTCAGGCCATCAAAATCCACCGTGTCTTGCAGGACATAAACCTTAATATTACCATTTCTGATTTCTTGCATAACGTCAATTTCATAGGTTTTTAAAATTGGAACATCGTTCAAGCAATAATAATCATCACCATCTGGAATAAAGCCGTCCGAAGAAACTTCATATACATACGCCTTGGACTTTGTGATATTTGGGCTTATGCGTTCAACATACAGTGTGTCTATCCCGTTAGGCCATTTCCAACCATTGGAAATTATTCGCATAGCGGCATACAATCGTGCATGTCTAAAACTGGGGGTTGCGAACGTGGCGGTTATTGGTGTTCGCATACCGTCAGTGTGTCCAGGACGCATTCTGATGAACCCGTCTGTGATTTCATGTTGTGACCCATGATAAAGTATTTTTGGTCTGTCTGTCATATCTATGTCTTTATCCTGTACCCAATGGCGCATTTTGAAATTTTCTTATTATTCCTGTAAAAATCCGCCAGACTGCATTTTCCACAGGCGGGCATATTCGCCACGCTTGCGCAGTAATGATTGGTGGCTGCCTTGTTCAATAACATGGCAATCCTTGATTACAATAATACGGTCCATATTACGCAAGGTGGACAAGCGGTGTGCAATCGCAACCGTTGTGCGTCCGGCCGCCAGTTCGTCAAATGATTCCTGAATTGCGACTTCGGTTTCGCTGTCCAGGGCGGATGTTGCCTCGTCCAGGACCAAGATAGGCGCATCTTTCAAGAATGCACGTGCGATGGCGATGCGCTGTCTTTGACCACCTGATAATTTGATACCACGGTCACCAACCAGTGAATCGTATTTCTTGTCTGTTTCCATAATGAAATTGTGGGCGGCGGCACGTTTGGCTGCACGGCGGATTTCCGCATCGGTTGCATCCACCTTGCCATACCCAATGTTTTCACGCAGGGTGCGATTAAACATTGTTGGGTCTTGTGGAATAAATGCAATATTTTCGCGCAATGAATCCTGGGTGTATTCTTTGATATCCTGGCCGTCAATCAGGATTTGACCGTGTGTTGGATCCCAAAACCGCATCAGCAGGTGTACCAATGTTGTCTTACCCGCACCCGATGGACCAACGATACCGACACGTTCGCCACATTTGATTTTCAGGTTCAAGTCACGCAGAACCCATTTGCGTTTGTATTTGAACGATACATTGCGGAATTCAATTGTGCCACATGTGACCTGCATATCTGGGGCATTTGGCGCATCCATGACTTCAATCGGGGCAACCAGCTCTTCATAGGCACGTGCAGCAGCACCTGTTTTTTCTATAATCGTTGGTATCATATCAATTACAGCTGCAATGGTTCCAAATACACCGATATAGATACTTGTTGCCAAGACTGCGCCTGCGATTGTCATCTCGCCCTTGGCATACAGATATACGCACAGCAAAATATTTATACCTGTTGTGATATCCCATACAACGCCTGGAACACCATTGAATAAGCGTTGCAGAAATCCTGTGTTGATTGTTGCTTGTACTTGTTCTGTGCGAACAGGGGCCAGATGTTCTTCTTCCTGTTTGGAACGCGCAAACAGTTTTACCAGCGAATAATTTGATACACTGTCCAGAACCTTGCCCTGTAATTTGCTGATAACTGTTGCGCGGTGCTTGGTTGCGGCCTTTAATTTTTTTGATAAACGCCATGAATAAATAACTCTAAATACAATAACTGCAAAGAACATGTATGCAACGTATCGGTTCACAGCAAACAATAATGTTGCATTAACGACAATTGTGGACAGACGGCAAAACGCATCAATAATGTTTCCTAATGCATCAAACCCTGTTGAGATTTGTCCCATTTGACTGCTGGTTTGTCCGGCCATACGACCTGTCCAAAATGACATGGATTGTCTATGGACATAGGCTGTCAGAACCTCTGATATTTGGCGATAGGCACGTGGCGACCAGTGATTGTTAATCCAGCCTCTAATTTGCACAAGTGTCGTAACGGTAAGGTTTAATCCAATTATCATCAATACGGTTGGCAATGCATGTTCCATCAATGTCATGCCGGCTGGTACCGGTGTTTCGAATATTGCCACTGTCCAGCTTTGAATAAGTGGCTGTAATACGCGGTCAAATGCGACAATAAATGATAAGATTGCACCCGCCAGAATCATCCAGCCATTACCATGAATTGCGTGTTTAAAATAAAATCCCCACAGGGTTTTGGGCAGGTTTGTTGTTTTGTTGGCTGTTTGTTTCTGTTTGGTCATGCTGCTCTCCGTTTAATTTCACACGGATATTTTATCATAAACAGTCATAATCAAGAAACTTTTTTTACCAGAAAAACCAAACAAATATGGATATTTATTTCTTTTTATTTTTCGCTTTTTGTACGGGCGTATCACCCAGCAACTGCATTTGCATTTTCAAGATTACATCTTCTTTGACCTTGATTTGTTGCAATAACCTTTCATTTTCTTGTCGCAGCGCAGTCAATTCTTGGCGACTGGTTACAGATTGACGCATCATTTGACGACTGCGTTTACGGTTCAAGAAGAAAGCAAACATTGCCCCCACAACCGCACCAATTGTCGCACTGATTACATCAAAAAGTGTTTCCATGATAGCCATGAAAACACCATAACATTTTTTTATTATTTAATCACTGGGATTCTTTTCGCATGCCTGTTTTTGGGTCAATCCAGACCTGCTCTGCTGCGATTTCCATCATTGGCAAATCAGACTTACTGTCTGAATATGCACGCACAACCAATGGAATTATTTTATTTTCCTTGGCCCATTGGTCCATAATATAAACCTTGTTCCGTCCCCAGCACAGCACATTATATTTCCAAGGCCGCTTGGCATCCATTTCAGAACAAAATACCGCATCAAAATTCATATCACGTACCAACGGACGTAACAGATAATTTGCAGATGCAGACAACAATACCACCTTGCGCCCTGCATCACGTTCACTTTGCACACGTTCCTTGGCCCAACCGAAACGATTGCGTTTATGCTGTTTTATAAAGCCAGGCGCATACTTTTTTACCATTTTCACATTTACAAACCGGCGCATAGTTTCACGCCACCAAATCCCATCTGGGTTAAAGCAACGCGCAATCGCACCCACCAATATCAATGGCAAAAACAACCACGGACGAACCGAGTGACGAAAACAATACTTTGCAAATTCAAAATTCGCATCATACGCAGACAGTGTTCCATCAAAATCAAACAATACAACTTCTGTTTTTTTCAGCATTAAAAACCTTTTTGATATAAATTACAGAAATTATATTCCAACCACCACGCAACCGCAAGATAAATATGATTTCACACGCCCAGATGCTTTTTTATAAACTGCACCATTTTTTCATTGGAATAAACACGTGCGATTGCCAGCAACGCATTTTGCAAGTTATATGTATTTGCCCACTTCATCAACCCATGTGTAGATGCCAAACTGGACACAGTAACAAACGAACGCCGATTATGCTGGGCGATTTTTTTTATTCTGCGTTTAATTCTGGCGACAGTTCTTTTACGCAACAACAGAAAATTTTTAAACAAGCGAAATCCGATAAAAATCATACCCTGTGATTTTATAATTGTGGCCTTGGACAACTGCAAATCCAGTTCTGCAGATACAAATTCTCTAATTGGTTGTTTTATACTGTGCAAGAAATTCTTGTCATTATGGAAAATGCAAAAATCATCACTGTACCTGACATAGTTTTTACATTTCAGTTTGTGTTTAATAAATAAATCTAGTTCTGTCAGATACAGATTTCCCATCCACTGACTGGTCAAATTTCCGATTGGCAGATTTTTTCCACCAGGCAACGAAAACACAATAATACGCAACAGTTTTAATATTTTCCTGTCATGAATTTTTCTGGCAATTATGTTCATCATAATTTCATGATTTATACTGGGATAGAATTTACGAATATCGCATTGCAGAACATACTTGTTTTTTCTGACGAATAACATTGCCTGTTGTACAGCACTGTGAATCCCACGTCCAGGAATACATGCAAACGAATGTTTTACAAATCTGTTTTGCCAAATTGGTCCCAAAACGTTAATCAGCGCATGATGCACAATATGATCTGGATACAGCGGCAATTCATAGATTTCCCGGCGTTTTGGTTCAAAAACTTCAAAAATATGATATTTAGATGTTTTAAATCTGCCAAAAATTAAATCTTGGCGCAATTTTTCCAGCAATTTATCTTTATTTGCCAAAAATACTTTTGTTTGTCTTTTTGACTTTTTACTTTTGACTGCTTTTTTGGCGGCCAATTCAAAATTTTCAACAGATATGAATTCATCCCATAAATTTTTATGTGTTTTCATCGCATTACCCACATAACAACTATGACAAAGAATAGTACCGGTCTATTTTCACTATTGTTCCACGAAACGGCATCTTATCACGTGCAGATTGTATTTGATCAATCAGAACCACAGACCCAGTAAATGCAACACAAACCTGATTATTTAAAACGAACTGAATTTGCAAACATTTTCCTTCTGGTTTTTTCTTGGAATTAGTAATTCTAAATCCACGACCAAGATTTCTTTATTCAAAATTTCATCCAGTCGTTTTTTATCACCTGGCATTGGCAACTTGTCCCGTGCAAAATCGGCAAACGTATGACATTCACTAGAATTTATCTTGGCAATATCCGACAAAATCATTTTACATCCTTTTATTGTAATGATTTAGATATCCTGGGTCTTCATCATGATACTGAACGATTACCAACCCAGATATCTCCTGCGTTTTTTGTTTGCGTTATTTGTTTATATAACAATAACACTGGTTGTATCACCCCACCTTGATGTGAAAGGCATCAAAACAGATATGTTTCATCATATCTGAAAAGCGTTTTATACACTTTGTCCCTGCAGGCTGGCAAAACTTTTTCCTTGTGAAAAGTTTATTTCCTTTACCCAAGGGGCCGACCGACCCGAACAACCCGGACCGCAGAGCGGCGTTATTCTGGGCGTTGTTACCGCAGTTGTTAGCACAATTGGACGCACAATTCGAAGCGGAATTCGAGTTGTTGAACACCCAACGCGAATACGCAGCACACCAACAATACGTACAACACGGCAATACAACCAACACCGTTTTGAAACGATGCAAAAAAATATTCCTTAATATTTTCCTGCATCATTCTTTAAAAACATCCAGAGAATTGATGGTCGGGCAGTTAGAAAAATCAATATCACAAATGACCCCGTTTGTCTTTAGTCAAGACCTATTGTATAACAAACGGCTCCCCGACCAGTTAAACAGTTGGGGTACGCAAACAAATGTGGCAAAATACCACAAACACGGGCAATGATGTGACAACACATCGTGTGACATCGGCTTTTCTACGACCGCGAACCC
>JAGBCZ010000031.1 GCA_017937735.1 Alphaproteobacteria bacterium
CCCCCAACCCCGGTAAACAACTGTTGAAAAGAAGCAATGACTTCTTTGGGTTGTTTGTTGAACCATGTAAAGGAATTGTATTTGCTTATGGTTTTGTTTTTTATGGTAATTTTATGGGCACGATGACAGTGTATGTGTTTCGGTTGCTTTTTGTAGGAACTATATAGATTTTTAATCATATCTTTGTGATACATTACATCATCATCTGTGGTTATAATTATAGCGTTTGGATATTTTTGTAATGTGGGAATTAGTTTTTTGTATGAGCGAATGTCGTGATACCAATCAATTGTTAAGCCTTGGTTACACAAATCTAACAACTGTTTTGGTAAATCTGCTTCACGATTAGGAAATTGTTCTGGTGCTAACCATAAAATAATCTTGTCGGCTTTTAATGATTGATTTAACAATGTTTCAATTGTTTTATTAACTGTATTTATGCGTGCAGGATATGATGTTAAGGATATTATCAATTGTTGTTTCCCAAATAGATTGTCATAGATGTCGGGAAATGTTTTTTTAAGTTTATGTTTAAAATCATCTAGATATTTAATGTCTAAAGTATCTTTAAACCATGTAAAATCTTGCATTTTTCGTATGTTTAATAACGATAACATAGTGTTTTTTTCTGATGGGGAAATGACAAGATTATTTATATAACGATCAATATTTTTATAAACATGAAATATATTAAAATCTTTATTTGTTCTAGTGCCCCCTGTTATACTTTTAATTCCCTTTCTGTAATGGTAGGCGACTTTGTCTGTTACGGCAATTTTATTTGCTAATAACATTGAAATCATAGATAAATAATTATCTTCAGCAATAGATTTCTTTGTCCAACATTTTAATTGGTTCTTTTTTATAAATTTTTGTTTAAATATTTTTAAACAATTGCTTCCACCAAATTGAATTAATGGTTTTTTTTCATAAATATTAGTTAATAAATTTAATCTATTGCAGTCATAAATTGTACACCATTCTTGTTCAGAATTAAATCGAATCATTTTTGTGCAAGAAGCTACATCAGCAGCATTGTACGTAGCTATGTTATATAATTCTTTAAAATAATTATTATCAATCCAATCATCAGAATCAAGAAAACCAATATATTCGCCTGTTGCGTGTTCTATTCCGATGTTTTTGATAAGTCCGGGTGCGCCACAATTAGTTTTTCTATTAATAATATGTATACGTTTATCTTGTTGTGCATATTCTTTCAATATTTTTAGGGAATTGTCTGTTGAGCCGTCGTTGATACAAATTATCTCTATTTCTTTCATTGTTTGGTTTATAATACTGTCCAAGCATTCATGTAAATATTTTGCTGTATTATATACAGGAATGATAACTGATACTTTTGGAATTTTGCTGTTTTTAATTTTTTTGCTCATAATGTGTCCTGTTATTTACCGTTTAGTTGCTTTACTTTATCTTTTAATCTAAGATGTTTTTCATAGACGTGTATTGGGTATTTAAAAATGCGTTTAATTTTATGTTTGTTGTATGACAGCACATGTATCCCACAGATATAGATTCTGCGTTTGTTGTTGCTGTGACGTTTCTTGTAAAAGAAATAATGTTTAATTCTGTTAATGCGGTCTTTTGTGAAACATGCTTTGAATATTTTAAAATCTCGTTTCATAATAATTTTGGCTAGTTTATAAAAATGTTTCCTATCTGTGTATGAACAGTGTGATAATTCGCTTAATATGTTTGCTTGTATTGATGTGTTTAAAAACGGGATAAATTCATACAAATTATTTTGCAGCAAGAAATTTTTTATATAGTAGTAAGCATGGATGATATTTATTGCACCATGTCCACGATTGCTAGAAATCTGTACATCAGACCCTGAACGATAGTGCACAAATACTTTATCAATCGCAGCAATCTGTTGTGCCAACGATAATGCTGCCCAGCCCATACCAATATCATTACATGTTTGCAGATTTTGGAAATACAAGTGATTCTGTTTAATAAATTTATGTCTATATAATTTGTTCCATGCTGCCGGGTTTGTAAAATAATAAATATTATCCCCCAGTTTTTGCGCATTAAATACATCGCCGTGCTGTGCAATTACGTTTGGGCGCAGCATCCAAGTTGTCGGGTAAAATTTTTGGTTTTTGTCGTTATATATATCTGCATTACACACACATATATCTAAATCATATTTATTGGCATAATCGAACATTTCTTGCAGCATGGTTGGTTCAAAAAAATCATCGCTGTCCAGGAAAGATAAATATTTCCCACGTGCAACAGCCATGCCGGCATTACGTGCAACACCTGCATACAGGTTTTGCTGATGTAATATAGTTATTCGCTTATCTTTTTGTGCATACTCTTTCAGTATTGTCAAAGAAACGTCTGTTGAACCATCGTCAATGCAAATAATTTCGATATCTTTTAATGTTTGATTGATAACACTGTCCAGACATTGTGGTAAATATGCTGCAACATTATAAACAGGAATAATAACTGATACTTTCGGGGTATGTTTTATTTGATTTTGTACGATTATCTTGGCCAGTGTATACAGTGTATTATCTGCATTTTGTACGCAAACTTGTTTATAGTATGTTGTTTCAGCATCTGTATCATGCACAATTTGTTTTGTCATAGTAACGTTTCCTTGTCTTGCGATATAAAAAATCCGCCCAAGAAAGAGCGGTCAGGGAGTTCAAAAATCATATAGCTTAATGACTCTGTGGTCTTCCGGTTGAACCGTATTTTATAACCAACAGCTCCCCGACCAACATGTCAGGGATGATAACGGCACAAAAAACACCGAAACATCAAAATAACGATGCTTTCGCACCGAAGCTATAGGGCTTTTGATAACCCCGAACCCAATTCCTTGAATTCTGCCCAAATTGTATATAAAGTTTTACCTTAAATCAAGCGGTAATATACAGTAAACCCGTTCATAGAAATTAAATTATAACAGGATTGTTCTTGCGTACATAAATTAACCCGCCGATTTGGCGGGTGAATTTCTGGCGGAGCGTATAGGACTCGAACCTATGGACCAAAAATTTCGGTCACAGATTAGCAATCTGCTGCATTACCACTCTGCCAACGCTCCGTGCGTGGGTCATTATATAGAATCATAAGATTAATTGCAAGTAAGAAAATTCGAAAAATCAATAATAGTTGACTTACGGATGCTAAAAATGATACACTTGTCCGTGTAATGACAATTCAATTTATCAATTTTTACTGTTGTTGCTAATTTGCTTTTTCTTGCAAACTGTTTTGTTTGCATTTCTGATATAAAAAATCTACAATTTACGATAATAAATACACAAAGGAACGCATTATGACAATCAGACTTTATAACACAATGACACGCAAACTGGAAGAATTTAAACCATTAACACCGGGACATGTCGGGTTTTATTCATGCGGTCCAACTGTTTATCATTATGCGCATATTGGTAATTTACGAACGATGATTCATAACGATATTATGAAACGTATGTTCACAGAAAATGGATACAATGTTCATCATGTTATGAATATTACAGACGTTGGCCATCTGACAAATGACGAAGATGATTCTGGCGAAGATAAAATGGAAAAGGGCGCTGCCCGTGAAAATAAGACAGTGTGGGACGTGGCAAAGTTTTATTTGGATGAATTTTTACATGACTTTAATGATTTAAATTTGCTGCCACCAACTGATATGCCACGTGCAACAGATTATATCGCAGAACAGATAGAACTGGTTCAGAAATTAGAAGAACTGGGATATACATACGAAATTCCAAATGACGGTATTTATTACGA
Organism: Alphaproteobacteria bacterium; assembly: GCA_017937735.1. The sequence goes on from JAGBCZ010000031.1 coordinate 3,796, forward strand.
TACATCAAAATTTGCAAATTATGGTGCGTTAACAGGTGGTTCTTTGTCTGGGAATCGTGCTGGCGCCCGTGTGGTTTTTAATGATTCTAAACGCAACCCGACTGATTTCGCATTGTGGAAATTTTCGCCCACAGACGCAAAACGTCAGATGGAATGGGACAGCCCATGGGGCGTTGGTTTTCCTGGGTGGCATGCAGAATGCAGTGCGATGAGCATGAAGTTACTTGGAAATCATTTTGATATTCATACAGGCGGTGAAGACCTGTCCCGTGTTCATCATGCAAATGAAATTGCGCAATCAGAACCAATTACAGGTGCGCCGTGGGTTTCATACTGGGTACATTTCAGTTTTTTAATTGATAAATCTGGCGCAAAGATGAGTAAGTCTGCCGGTGAATTCTTGGGACTGGAATCTGTGCGTAAGCGTGGTTTTGATCCGATGGCGTATCGTTATTTAATAACATTGGGGCATTATCAGACACAGTTGGCGTTTTCATTTGATGCGTTGGAATCTGCTGCGACTGGGTACAAGAACATCGTTCGCAAAATCGCAGATTTGATGAACAGTGACAATATGGGTGAACTAAATTCTGCTGTTTATAATGATTGGCATGACAAGATTTTGGCGCCTGTATCTGATAACATGAAAACCGCAGAATCATTGGTGGTTATTCAAGAATTGTTAAAGGATACATCTGTAAATCCTGCAACGAAATTGGCGCTTTTTGAATTCATAGACAGATTGTTGGGACTGCAATTTATCGACAGGGCGCAAAAATTACTTGAATTGGAACAAGAATCTGCGCCGTCTGAAATTATTGCCCTGGCGGATCAGCGTGCCACGGCCAAGGCAAATAAAGACTGGGCGACTGCAGATGCACTGCGCCAACAGATTGATGCCGCAGGCTGGACTGTGCTGGACGGCAAAGACGGTTACAAAATCGTTAAAAAGGCATAATGTCCTTGTAAATTGACAAAAAAATGCTATATATCAAGTGTTGGGTTGATACAAAGGGATATAAATGGCAGAATATATCGCAGAAAAGCATTTTTGTTTGTGCAAGGCGTTTCCGCAATATGCACCAGAAATGATTGAATTGATGGTTGCATTTGATGGCTTTTATCAGCGGCCTGTTACAAACATGTCCGAATTGCGTGATTATGTTATAAACTTTGCCGTATATTCTAACTTGGCGATTGATAAGGGCGATGAAATGGGTATTGACAAACGTGTCAAAGAATTGATTGCCCAGGGCAGGGTGTTAACCCCAGGCGAAATTGAAAAGAAGTACAATATAAAAAACGCGAAATTCCTGTTGCGCGAATATGACAGCGCACTGCGTTTGTGTGCAGAATCAGGGACAAAATCTTTTTTGACACGTGATAAAGAATCCGACTTTTTATTCTGGATACAAAAACAAATTGAAACATTGGCAAGGGCGCCTGCTGAAAATTATAAACACTATTGGCGGTATTTGCGTGCCACCAAAGATATGGTGTTTCAGCCAATTAAACCACAACCCACGGCTCGCAAGTCACCATCAAAGCCAGATGTATGGGCGATTCCAGATGCGCAAATGCACGAAGTTGCATGTGCCTTGGCACGCAAACGCCACATCACAGATCCAAATACGGTATTGAACGATATGGTTGTTGCAGTCGTACGTAAAAATATGAAACAGCAATAAAAAACGGTTGAAATCTGGCAATATTTAGTGTATATTAGCCCCCGTAATTACAAAGGAATTTTTCATGAACTATCCATATATGCCAAAATCTACTGCCTTGTGGCTGATTGAAAACACCGCTTTAACATTTGAACAAATCGCAGATTTCTGTGGTCTGCATGAATTAGAGGTTAAAAATATCGCTGATGCAGAAACGTATAAAATTCAGCCATTAAATCCAATTTTAAGTGGCCAATTAACACGTGAAGATATCGAAGCATGCGAAGCGGACACATCTGCACGACTGACATTGCGTGAAGAAATTGTCAAAGCCCAACAAAAACAAAACAAAAAAGGTGTTGGGTATACACCAAAATTGCATCGTCAAAACCGTTTGGGCGGAATTTTGTGGATTTTAAAGAATTATCCAGAATTGACAGACGGCCAGGTTGCACGCCTGATGCGCAGTACAAATCCAACAGTTGCATCGGTTCGCAATAAAACACATGCGTCATATTCTATTATTCAAATTCAAAGTCCTGTTGTATTGGGATTGGTTTCTGAATCTGCGATTCACGAAGCCGTTGCCAAGGCACAAAAACAGGCAAATAAAAAGAATAAAAAATAATTTTACTGTGAACATTTAAAACTTTAAAAGGTTGATAATGGTAAAAAAACTGGACGAAGCAACAAAACTCTTGATAGAGTCTTTGCCAGAAAACTTGCAAAACTTGGCAACCAATGCGATGGACGTTGGTTATATGTCTCGGATGGATTTTACGGCCGCAACCGAAGCGGACGAAGTTCCCGCCGAAGAACATGACGAAGTTCTGGACTTTTTTCAACAAGATTTGGGTATTGAAATCTTGGAAATGGATAATTATCCCCAAGATATGGGTCGTTATTATGAAATGGATGACGAAGAACCCCGCGATAAAACACGCAATTTGTTAAATGCGGATGCGGAACAGGTTGACGTTAATGATGACGACTATGAACATTATGCAAAACAGTTGGAACGCAGTCAGACTGGCTCTTTGGTCTTGGGCGTTCAAGATTCTGTTCAATCTTATTTAAAGCAAATTGGTACAGTGCAATTATTGACCGCTGCTGGCGAGGTTGCAATCGCCCAACGTATTGAGGCTGCATCCCGTCTGATGGTTTACGGACTATGCGAAAGTCCAATGACAATTCAAGCGATGCTGGATTGGTATCAGCAGTTGTTAAACGAAGATATTCGCCTGCGTTATATCGTAAATTTGGAAGTTATGTATTCCAGTGAATCTGAACAAAAATCATTGGCTGCTTTGTCTGAAACGTTAAAGTCCAAGGGCGTTGAACACGTTGATGAATTGGATGATGACGATTTAGATGATTTAGAAATCAGTACCGATGACGAAGATGAAGAAGAATCTGACGAAGACGAAGATGGTATCAAAAAAGAAGATACACCACGTGGAACATCTGGTGTGCCAATTCCTGTTATGGAAGAATCTTTGATGCCGATGGTTATGGATTTGTTTGCCAAGATAAAGCGTATATTTAACAGTATGCAGAAATTGCAAACAAAGCGTCTGGAAAATCTGTTCACATCTGATACGCCTGATGAAGC
>JAGBCZ010000032.1 GCA_017937735.1 Alphaproteobacteria bacterium
AATCATGACAGATGAAAAACCAATTTCAATTGCGTGCTTGCATGCGGCAACGCTGCCACCATGGTCCAGATGCAGGGCGATTTGTTCATGCGGTTTAATGTCTGCACCGCGTATCATTCCAATTAACATATCATCGCCCATATATTTTAATGCGGATTCTGATACGGCCAATATCACAGGACTGTGTGTAATGCGTGCTGCGTTTATAATTGCAGACAATGTTTCCATATTATAAAAGTTAAATGCAGGTATCGCATATCCCCCTGCGATTGCATTTGTAAACATCTGATTTGTATTAACCAAGCCTAGTTCTGTGTATTTCATATTTAGTATCCTTTTGAATGTAATTATACCATATTTATATAAAATTTTGTGTTTTTTTAAGTCTGATTCTTGACAATTCGTTAATTTTTGCAACAATTAATGCGAATCGGGGGCCGGACAGAGAAAACGGTAATTTTACAAAGGGAAACAAGATGAAAAAAACTTTGTTTGTATTATTCGGTTTAGTTGTTCTGGCCGGTTGTTCTTCTTATGATTATTACAAGGGTGATGTTCGTTATGTACAAGATGGCGAAGATTGTATTTTCTCATCAACAGAAGCGGGCTATCGTTATTCCAGTGATATTCGTGAATTGAACGCAGATAAAGAAATCGTATATCGCAACACAATGTGCCGCGATTTGTATCTGAATGATGTTGCGGGACAACCACAGCGCACAGAACGTCAGGTTTTGACAACTGTTGCACCAAAGGCAGTTAAATCAGATTGTGGTTGCTGTCAGAAAAAGACAACAAAAAAATATGTTTTTGTTAAATAATAAATCCCGCCGTATGGCGGGTTTTTTATTTGAATTAGCATGTATTTTATGATAATATACAAGAAAAGGAAAAGGGGTTTTATATGAAAAAAATTATGACAAAGGCAAATTTTGCAATCGTTGGTTTGATGGCAAGTATGGCACCTGCAATGGCGGCTGATAACGGACTGTGTAATTTGGTCAAAGAATTGGGCAATTTGTTGGGCATGCTGCGTACATTGGCATTTATTGGTGCGGGCTTTACAATCGCAGGTTGGGCATGGGGATATATCTCTAAGGGTAAAGTTGAACTAAAAGATGTTCAAGAAAAAGGTATCGGTCTGTTGGTTGGATTTGTATTGCTGTTCGGTATCGGTATGGTATTAAGTTTCTTGATGAGTGCGGCAGAACCAGGTGGTTCATTAAATTGTGCGGCACAATTCCAATCGTGGTAATAAATAAAAATCCGGCATCGCCGGATTTTTTTTTATCTTATGCGTTTTGTCGCATATTGTGATATAAATTTTTTTTGATTTAATTTTAAATCTTGCTGTACTTGATTGATGTTTGTTGTTGATATGTTGTTTTCTGGGCGCATACCAGTTCGGTTAATCATTTCCGCACGTTGGTTGTATAATTCATCGCATAATATTTCGTCCAACTGCATGATTGTCGGGTTTGTTAATTTGTTATATCTGTCAAATGCACGGTATAGTGCGGTCATGCGGGCGCTTAATGTATGGGCACCCATGTAATTTAATAATGTGTCACCGTCTTTGTTAGGTATATGGTGTATTTCTTTGATGTCAGAATATGTTTTGCCATTAAACAGTGCCAGTGATGTAGAATTGTAAAATTCGCGATGGTTGCCGTATTTGCTGCGTAATATTCCAGCCAGAATTTTTTCAGCAACAGAAATGCGTTCACGCAGGCTTACGCGTGCGTATTCAGATGATAGTTTGTTTAATGTGGTAAAGTCCATGCCTGGTTGTATAACAGGTGACAGGAAATATGTTTGTGCAAATATTGTGTGTGGTTTGCCTTGCAGGAAAGACCAGCATGCATATCTGGTTAATTTTAAATCGTTTGCATGGTTGAAATTACGATAGCCCAATTTGTATGCACGATGTATGCAGTCATAGTGGCCTGTGCAAAAATCAAAACTCTGCTGAATAGTTGGGTTTTCGCCATAGGGATAATGTATTCTTTTGTGTACAGTCTTTTCCATTGCCTGGTTTGTTGGGAATATTGTTTCACCAAACAGGTTGTGCATATCAGAAAAGAACCAATATTCATCTGTTGTGCCTTGGGGGATTGTTGGTTGAAACATGTCCAATTGTTGACCGCGCGTTTCGTGTTGTCTGGTTTGGTTCAATTCCTGGAATTTTTCAAGATTGCTTATCATGAATCTCTCCTTGGGGCTTTATTATTTCTTGTCTTCGATATTTGCCAGTGAAAACAATACAGATGATATCAGTGATTGGTATGGAACATGCTGGGCATCAGCCAATTCTTTGATTTTGTCCAGAATAGGGCGTGGAATTCGCATGTTAATAACACAATCTGACTTGTTAAACGCCTTGTATGCGGCATACTCACGCAGTAATGATTCAATGTTCATTACAAATAATTGTTGCATAACATTTGGCATCACAAACTCCTATACTTTGCACAATACCACAGTCTTTACAAGGTACTATATCATTGTATTTACATTTGTCAATACAAATATATTTACAATCGTAATGGCGGTTATGTTGGCGTTGGTGTGGGCGGCTGTGTTGCTTGCATTTTTGTTTTTATGTGTTTAAAATTGCGATATCTGAATCAAGGAAAGGGATATTTATATGCTTAGAAAGATTTTGTCGTTTATTGTTGTGTGTATGCTATATATTGTGCCGGTGCATGCGGAACTAAAGGTGGATATTGTGGCTGGGGCGACTTCGCCAATATCAATTGCTGTGCTAAAATTTGAAACAACAGATGGCGTGAAAAGTAAAGATGCGGCAATGATACGCGATGTGGTCGAAGCCGATTTAAAACGCACCGGGTTGTTTCATATTGTCAGTCATGATGCGTTGCCAGAATATGTGAAAATGGGTGATATGCCAAACTTTAAACTGTGGCAGGCAATAAAAACACAGGTTTTGGTTCAGGCAAAATTGTCGTCTGTGTCAGATAATAGTTATAAACTGGAATTCTTTGTTTGGGATGTTGATGCAGGGGAACAGATAGAAGCACAATCACTGGTGTCTTCGCGTAAATCTGCACGCCGATTGGCACATATTATGGCAGATGCAATTTATGAAAGGCTGACTGGTGAAATCGGTTATTTTGATACACAAATTGTATTTATTGCAGAAACAGGCCCTGTTGGGAATCGTGCTAAACGTATGGCGATTATCGATCAAGATGGGTATGGTTTGCGGTATTTGTCTGATGGCGACAGCTTTGTTATGTCACCACATTTTTCACCAAATATGGGAACGATTGTATTCTTGTCTTATTATAATGATGACCCCAGTGTTTGGACGTTGGATTTGGAAACTGGTGAACAACGCAAATTGGGACAGTTCGGGGGCATGAATTTTGCACCGCGTTTTTCACCAGATGGCAAGAAAATTGCGTTGTCGTTGGTAAAAAAAGGCTTTACGCATATA
>JAGBCZ010000033.1 GCA_017937735.1 Alphaproteobacteria bacterium
CTGCCATACGTACAGCGTTTAATACAGAATCGCTGTCACTTAACAGTTCTTCTTTCTGTGCGTTTAAAATATTATAAAAGTATGCCAATTGTTCAGGACACATATATGGTTCTGTTTTCTTTGGCGTATATTTGGCAGGTAATTCAATGGTCTTGTAATCTGCGTTTGCCATTACTGTACCCCTTTTAATTCATTTATCCAATCTGTTAATGTATCTTCGTCCATCAGACCTGTGCGTGCTTCAACTAATTCACCGTTTTTGAATGCCAAAACACTTGGGATGCTGCGAATTCCGTATTTTGCAGGTGTACGACGATTCGCTTCATCAATTTCAAATTTTATAAATGTTACATCTGGATGTTTGTTTGATGTGGCCTCAAATATAGGGCCAAACATACGGCATGGTCCACACCATGTTGCCCAAAAGTCAACCAATGTTATGCCGTTACCAATTAATGTATCAATTGTTGTATCTTTTGCGTGTTCTAATGCCATCTTTTTTCTCCTTCTTTTATTGATATTCCAAGCGAGTGTATTATAATCAACACAAAATGCAAGAGAAATCATAAATGAATAAAATCATATACTTAGATGCTGCCGCCAGTTACCAAAAACCAGAAACTGTTGTGCAGGCAGAAATGGACTTTTTAACGCATAATTATGCAAATGCAGGTCGTGGTATTTGCGCCCGTGCAAGTCATGTTGATTATTTGATTGAAGATAGTCGCAGGTCTGTGGCCAACTTTATCGGTGCAGCAGCAAATCAAATTGTTTTTACGTCTGGCACCACCGATTCGATAAATAAAATAGTAGGGATGTTAAATTTAAATCCTGATTGTGTCGTGGCCGTATCTGATTTAGATCATCATAGTGCCAGGTTGCCTTTTATGATGAGTGATGCAAAAATTGTCGTTTGTCCGCTGGATAAACAGTTAAATATAGATATTGATAATATCCCATACGCAGATGTTTTTGTTATAACAGCAATGTCAAATGTTGTTGGTTTACAGCAAGATGTTTGTGAAATTATTAAACGGGCAAAAACAAAAAATCCGAATGTTATAACAGTGGTGGATGCGGCGCAATCTGTCGTACACAGCGAAATAGATGTTGTAAAATGGAATTGCGATTTCTTGTGTTTTTCTGGGCATAAAATTGGTGCGGATACAGGTGTTGGTATAATGTATATCAAGAATCCAGAAAATTATGGTCCTGTGTTTTTTGGTGGTGGAATGGTAAACAAGATTATGGGTGATAAAATAATCTTTAATTCATCACCAGATGTTTTTGAGGCAGGAACATTGCCATTAACACAGATTGTCGGATTGAAACCCGCCATAGAAGGCATAAAAAAGAATCGTCCTGATTTAAATTTAATAAAATATATGTATGATGAATTGTCGCAGATTGATAAGATAAAAATTATATCAGCACGTGATTCTGCATTGTTGTCTTTTGTTGTTGATGGGATGCACGTTCTTGATTTTGGTGCGTTAATTGCTGCGCATAATGTTTGTTTGCGTGTAGGGAATATGTGTGCATCTTGGATTCATCAGTTGCTTGGGTGTGATGGCAGTATCAGAATTTCTGTGGGTGCATATAATACGTTGCAAGAAATACAAACTGTGGTTAAATATATCAAAGAAATAATAAAATGATGTGTGAAAAACAAGATATTATAGATGCGTTGAAAAAAGTTTATGACCCAGAAATACCCGTCAATGTATGGGATATGGGGTTGATTTATGATATTGATATATCACCAGAAAATGTCGTTATAAAAATGACATTTACCAGTCCAACATGTCCAATGATGGAAGAATTATTGGAACAGGTACACAGTGCTGCGCAAAGTGTGTGTGGTGATGTGCCTGTGCGTGTAGATTTGGTTTGGGACCCACCGTGGGATTTGTCGCGTATGTCTGATACGGCACGTCTTGAATTAGATTTGACGAATGAGGGGTGGTAAAATGAATTTCAATGAAATAAAACATTTATTGAATTTAATGCCCAGCCCAATTGATAAATTAGAAATGGTTATGGATTTGGGAAAAAGTTTAGAAAATGTCCCAGATTCTGCCGTATGCAATGAAATCGTTGGCTGTTCTTCGTTTGTTGAAATTTGTCGTGATGGTAATCGGTTCTATGGTCGTGCAGATGCTGCGATTGTGCGTGGAATTGTTGCAATAATTATTTCAATGGTTGATGGAAAAACTGCAACAGAAATAAAAAATATGGATTTATTATCAGATTTTAACAGTCTGGGTTTAAATCTGGGGGCGGGCAGGTTAAACGGTGTAAATTCTATGATTCGTTTTTTGCAGAATTTATGATAGAATATACATGTATTCTTGTATGGGGGGGATTGTAGATATGAGCGATGATGAAAAAATGCTGCATATTGGGTATTGGTCAATTGGTGTTGTGTTCTTTTTGACAGTTGTTTTAAGTGCAATGTCACGGACACAGAATAGGGAAATAAATCATGTTCGGCGCAGTATTGTAAAAACACAGCAGGAAATCGCCTTGGCAGAGGCACAATTCGCATCATACGTCAGACCAGAAAGTTTAAGAAATATGGTCGTTACAATACAGCCGAAATCCGAAGTAGTCAGTTTTAATAAATCTGTCGCAATAGAGAACTTGGAAAACAGGGAAGAAAAATAATGTTCGAAGTCGGTAAGGATATTGTTAATCATGATTCTTTGTCGGGTAATTGTGACGCTAATACAAAAATTAGGCTGAAAATAATTTATGTCGTTTTCTTGGCTTTGTTTGCAGCGTTTGCAATACGAACATTGGGGCTGTGTATCCAAGGAACAGATAGATCCAGATTGGGACGGGCAGATAATGAATGGCAGGTTCATCGTGCAGATATCGTTGATAGAAATGGCGATATATTGGCAAAAAATATTGAATCTGGACATATTATTCTGCGTAATCGTGCCGTACAGGAAAAAGATAAAGAACTGGTCGCACAGACGATTCATAATGCAATGCCGTACGAATATTCATTGGCCCAAGCGTTGGAACTGGTAAATTCGCCAAAACGCTTTATGTATTTGAAAAAATATGCCAGTGATAATCAGCGCAAAATTATTCAGCAAGCAAGATTAGAGGGTTTGGAAATTGAAAAAGTACAAACCAGAAAATATCCAAAACGCAGGCTGTTTTCACATGTTGTTGGTTTTACAGGTGCGGATGGAACCGGACTGGAAGGTGCAGAACGTACATACGATGATTATTTAAAAGAAAATAAAGATCCATTACGCCTGTCTGTTGATTCTAGAATTCAGTCAGTGTTTTACGAACAGTTGTCATTTGCAATGCAAAAATATCAAACACGTGCAGCGATGGGGATGCTGATGAATTCACGAACAGGTGAAATGATTGCAATGGTGTCATTACCTGATTTTGACCCAGAAAACCTGCGTATAGACCCTGTTGCAAACCGTTTGTTTAAACCGATGAGAAGTGTTTATGAATTGGGGTCAATATTTAAAATATTTAATACGGCGTTAGCATTGGAAAATGGCATTGACGCCAAGAAGGAATATTATGTTGCAAAGCCATTTCCTATTTATGATAAACACGGCAGGATTGCAAAAAAAATTACAGATATTCGCAGTTTTAAGCCACCACGTCCAAGTATAAATGTCGAAGAAATTATGGTGCATTCTTGTAATGTTGGCAGTGCGCAAATTGCACTGGAATTGCCAGATGGTGCGCAAAAAGAATTCTTTGAACGGTTGCACATGGATAAGGCGCTAAACCTTGAATTTGGCCGTACAGAGAATACCTTGCCACAACGCAAATGGGGACCTGTTGAACGTGCGACTGTTGCGTATGGCCAAGGATATGCTGTGACGCCAATGCATTTGATGTTGGGGGTAAATGCGGTTACAAATGGTGGTATTTATATATATCCAACATTGCAAAAAAGAAGTGTCGGTGTTGTGCATGGTGAACGTGTCTTGGCAGATGAAATTTCTGCAAAATTAAGACCGATTATGTTGCGTGTTGCCGAAGAAACAAGTGGGAAAAAAGCGCGTGTTGCAGGTGTTAAAATTGCAGGTAAGACAGCAACTGCTGAAAAATATACAAATGGTAAAATTGATACAAAACGAAACGTTACTGCATTTGTTGGGGTGTTCCCTGCAGATGCGCCACAATACACGATATTAGTTGTTTTGGATGAACCACAGGGAACCAAAGAATCTTGGGGGTGGCGTACTGCTGCGTGGAATGCTGTGCCCGTGACTGGGAAAATATTGGATAGTATACTGCCGTTGCTATTTGAATAATTTTAGATTATAATATACAACGATAATAAAAAAAGAGTATAGCGTGAGTAGAATAGTGGAAAAGTCCATGCTGGGTAAGGCATGGGTGTCGGCATATAATGATGTTTGTAATACTGATGATTTGTTGAAAAGGGTTTTGGCAAGTCGTGGTATTGTGTCGGATGCAGATGTTGAAAAATTTTTATCGCCCAGTATCAAAGAATATATGCCTGACCCATCTGTGTTAAAAGATATGGATGTGGCTGCAAAGATAATTGCAGATGCAATAGAAAATCGTAAAAAAATTGCTGTTTATGGGGATTATGATGTTGATGGTATTACATCAACGGCTGTGTTTGTTAAATATTTACGTGCGTTGGGAATTGATGTTGTGTGGCACCTGCCGACACGTGAAGGTGAAGGTTATGGATTGAATAACGATGCAATTTCAGAAATTGTACGGGATAATGTTGATTTAATGATTACTGTTGATTGTGGTATCAGTGGCATTGAAGAAGTAAAATTTGCAAAAAATGCAGGATTGACGGTTGTTGTTACAGATCATCATTCGCCAGATTCAGTTATCCCAGATGCGGATGCGGTTGTAAATCCAAAAAGAACTGATGACGAATCGGGATTGTCTTATTTGGCGGGTGTGGGTGTTGCATTTTTAACGCTGGTTGCTGTTAATCGTGAATTAAAAACACGTAATTTAGATGATGAATTATCCGCACGTGTTGGCGCAGAAAATTTATTAAACTATATGGACTTTGTAGCACTGGGGACAATTTGCGATACAATGCCATTGGTTGGATTAAATCGTGCGTTTGTTTCAACCGGTTTAAAGGTTTTAGGTTTGCGACAGAATTTGGGTTTGCGTGTACTGATGGATTTAGCGGCAATAAAAAAACCGTCTGTGTATGCGGCTGGGTTTGCGTTGGGACCACGTTTAAATGCAGCGGGTCGTCTTGATTCTGCATCACCTGCATTGGAATTGCTGTTAACAGATAATCCGCTGATTGCACATGACTTGGCAAATAAATTACATCAGATGAATCAAGAACGAATCGATATTCAAAATGCAATTATGTTATCGGCAACAGAAATGGCCGAAAAATGTTGCCAGTCTGGCAGATGCAGTTTGTTTGTCTGTGGCGATAATTGGCATGGCGGTGTAATGGGAATAATTGCAGGTCGATTGAAAGATAAATTTAATTTACCATCATGTGTTGCAACGAAATCTGATGGTCAGATAAATGGTTCGGGGCGTTCTGTTGCGGGTGTTGATTTAGGAAAAATTATTCACGATGCGCTGGCCGCAGGAATCGTTAGCGAGGGTGGGGGACATGCCGCTGCTGCTGGATTTTCGTTGTCAGAAGATAAAGAAACGGAATTTTGTGAATTCTTGGAACGTGCTGTAAATGAACAGTTAAATGGTGTTGTTCCCCAGCCTGAAATCATTGTTGATGCACAAATGGATGCGGGTGGTGCAACGATGAAGTTGGTTAAACAATTAAATGCGTTGGAACCATTTGGTCAGGGTAATCCAGAACCAACATTGGTGTTGCATGGGGCGGTATTGCGTCATGCTGTTGTAATGGGTAATGGGGCGCATTTGCGTGGAACTGTTATGACCAGTTCTGGCACACAGTTGGCATTTGTTGGGTTTAATCTGGTTGGAACACCTGTTGGTGATTTTTTACTAGACGATGCGAATACAAATACTAAAATAATGATGTTGGGTAAATTAAAAGAAAATGAATACAATGGCCGTATCAGTATACAATTTGTACTGGAAGACATTGCAATATAATAGAAAAAGATATGGACAAGAAAATACAAGAATTTTTGGAACGCGTCAGTTCTGCAAAATCTGCGGTTATTATGGGACATAAAAACCCAGATGGTGATTCAATTTGCAGTGTTTTGGCATTGGCGCATTTAATCGAACTTAATTTTGGATATCAGCCATTGTGTGTTTATGATGGCAATATTTCAGATAGTCTTGATTATATCCCACATCGTGGGCGAATAAAATATTTTGAACGTGTGGATATGACAACACCCATGGATATTGCAATTGTTATGGATTATGGAAATCCTGCGCATATTGGTGGACCACAGGAAATGGTTGATAAGGCCGGATTTGTTATTGAAATCGATCATCATAAAAATGATAAACCAATCGCACAGTTGTGTGTTGATGATGATACTGCGGCAGCAACGGCGGTTATCGTTTATCAAATTATTCGTGCAGGTAATTTAAAATATGATTCAATTGTGGCTGATTTATTAGGGTTGGCAATTTTAACAGATACTGGGAATTTTAAATTTTCAAGAAATGGTGATGCATTACGAATAATGGCTGATTTGGTTGATGGTGGTGTGAATATCCGTAATCTGATTGAATTGATGAATAATAAACAGCGCAAGGCTGTTCAATTGGAGGCGCAGACAACTGCAAATGCAGAATTCTTTTATCATGGGCGTTTGGCATTGGCAACAGTTTGTAAGAAAGATTATAAATATCTGGATGGGCGTGGTGAATTGATATTAAGCCTGTTGGGACAAATCAAAGGCGTTGAATACGTAGTGCTATTAAAAGAACAAAAACCAGAACAGGTTGGAATTTCTATACGCAGTCGCAGAAAACCAATTGATTCAATTGCTGTTGCGCTGGGTGGCGGCGGTCATGAAAAGGCCGCTGGGGCGGTTGTTCGTGATAATCTAGAAAATGTTAAAAGACGTGTGTTGGAATTATTCAAGGGGGCATAACCGTGTTTAAAAAAATAATATGTGCAGTTTTGGGACTCTTTATATCTGTGACCGCAAATGCAGGTGTGGATGCAAAGTTGGTCACCAGTGCAGAAAAATATTTAAATTCTATTACTGGGTTAAATGGAAAATTTGTTCAAACATCAAATGGCAGACAAGAAAAAGGTATGTTTTCAATGTTGCGCCCAGGACGTGTCAGATTAGACTATGATAATATGCCAATTCAATTGATTTCAGATGGACAAGATTTGTATTTTTTTGATAAGTCTTTGGACCAAATTACAACAGTACCATTGACCAGTACACCAGCAGGTATTTTGGTCAGAAAAAATATCGATTTAAAAAATGCTGATATCAGTGTTGTTGAAACAAATGATTTGAAAAATATGTTTTCGTTGAAATTAAATTTACGTGGCCAAGAAGGGTTGGGATATATGACAGTATTTTTTGATAAAAGCCCAATAAAATTAAATTCTTGGTCTGTGGTTGATGCAACGGGGGCCACGACAGATGTAAAATTTCAAGGATTGGAACCCAAGACGAAATTTGCAAAAGATTTCTTTCAAATATCACGGCATAAAACAATCAGTACCAGTGGTGGTGATGACTTTTACGATTAAAAATGTTTGGGATAAGTTGGTCTGAATTTTTTATAATTATATTGGTTGCGGTGTTGGTTATTCCATCACGCATGTGGCCAGATGTTGCACGGTTTTTGGCCAGGGTTGTGCGTGCTGTACGGCGGATTGTATGGCGTATAACAGATGTGTCTGAAAATATTAAACAGCAAATTGATTTAGAAAAACCAATTGATGATTTGGTTCGGACAACAACAAACGATATGCTGAACGAATTTTCAACTGTTTTACCAAAACAGAAAAAAACAAAAAAGACAAGTGGCAAGACCAAAACATCAAAATGAAAAAGATGACAATGATGCAACATTTTTCTGAATTGCGCAGGCGCATATTATGGTGCGCTTTGGTATTTGTTGTCGCATTTGCCGCAGGATGGTATTTGTCGCCCTTGATGCAGATGGTGTTTACAGCGCCATTGTTAAATGTGTGGTCAGATGGCGTTTTGTTATACACAGGATTGTCAGATGGGTTGATGGTGCGTTTATCTTTGGCGGGACTGTTTGCGCTGTTTGTAATTGTGCCTGTGGTCTTGTGGCATGTGTGGATGTTTGTTCGACCGGGATTAAAACAAGGGGAACGAAATTTTATTTTCCCGATTTTAATTTTGTCGCCAATATTGTTTGTGTTGGGGGCGTGTTTTGCATTTTATTTCTTGTTACCAATTGTGTTTAAATTTTTTATTACGTTAAACCAGACAGCAGATGTTCCAAATATTATGTTGCCAGCAGTGCGTGATTATCTGCGATTCGCAATTGGTATGTTAAAAGTATTTGGTGTTGCGTTTCAGTTGCCACTGGTATTGGTTTTGCTGAATAGAATAGGTGTGTTGAAAAAATCATTGGTTATTAAATCTAGACGATATGCAATCGTATTTATTGTATTGTTGGCTGCGGTTTTAACGCCACCAGATGTTGTGTCGCAAATTTTGCTGGCGATACCAATGTGGTTGTTGTTCGAATCAAGTATTTTATTTATGCGCCGTGACTAAATTTATGATATAATTAGTCTGTGAAAAAAATCTTTTTAATTTTGTCTGGTATGTTACTGACGCAAAGTGCGTGTGATTTGCAACCACGTGTTGTGTCGTTGCCTGATACAGTTGGCGAATTTATTTCTGCACGATATCCTGCGTTGTTGGCAGATCCAAATACAGATCCTGAAATTTATAATTCTGCTGCAACAGATTATGGGGTGTATGCATCGCCTAATTTGTATGGGGGCGAATCAAATGATGATTATGTTATATATGCCAGTGTTGATGATTATATTGTGCCACCACAATCAGAAACAAATGTGGCCACACTGTACGGTCAAGAAATTGTTACAGATTCATCAACGGATGATTATTTAAGTGTGCCAGCATATACACAACAACAGCAAAGTGTACCTGATGCTGAAAATGTTGTAACGGTTAAATCGGGGGATACATTATATAGTTTGGCAAAAAAATATAATACGACAGTTCAAGAATTGGCAAAAATAAATTCTTTAAAAGAACCATATCAGTTGTCTGTGGGACAGAAATTATCTTTGAAAACGCAGGTGCAAACGGATGTTCCGTCTGATACATTACATGTAAATAAACCTGCCAGTGGGGTAAGAACGACAACACGTGTTGAATTAAAAGAAATTGTTGTTGGACGTGGTGATACATTGTATTCAATATCAAGAAAATATTCGATTCCGGTAAATGATTTGGCTGTTATGAATCGCTTATCAGCGCCATTTAATTTGTCTGTTGGGCAGAAATTGCGTGTGCCAAATTTGGCAACGGCACCCGTATCTGATAGTGTAAAAATAAATACAGCCAAGACAGAAAATGTCACGGCAGAAAAGCAACCGGTTAAAATTGCAAAGGCGCCTGTAAAAAAGATTTCTTCGGATCCGTCAAAGAAATTACCATCGATTACTGCACGTTCTTCGTCTAAATTTGCGTGGCCTGTACGTGGTAAAATATTGTCTGCGTATGGTGCAAAGTCAAATGGGTTATTTAATGATGGAATAAATATTTCTGCATCCCGTGGTGCTGCGGTTCGGGCTGCTGAAAATGGTGTTGTTGCCTATGCTGGGAACGAAGTAAAGGGGATGGGAAATCTGGTAATTATTCAGCACGCAGGTGGGTGGATGACTGTTTATGCACATCTAGATTTTATGACTGTTCGCCGTGGACACAAGGTGTCTGTTGGACAAAAAATAGGTGCTGTTGGCGAAACAGGTAAAGTAGATAGTCCGCAATTACATTTTGAAATCCGTAAAGGTACCAAGGCATATAATCCATCTGTATATTTGAAGAAATAAATTCTATGTGTTAAGAAAACTGTCATCTCTGATTTTGATAAAACTTGTGTTACAGTTTTGTTTGTATCAAAGGAGATGAATATTGAAAAAATTAATTTTTATTTTATGTGTTGTTTTAATTGTGCTGCTGGTTGTGTGGTTGGTGCTGAAATTTAATGGTGTTGATAGAAAAGAAAAATATAACGCATCTGAACTGGATACCCCTATTACAATTTATGATATTGACGATTTAGAAAAACGTGCCGCTGTAATTATCCCCCAAGGCGGATTTGACTATATTTATGGTGGTGCAGATACAGAAAAAACAATGCATGATAATATCGAATGTTTTGATAAGGTAGATATTTATCCACGTGTTTTAACAGGTGTTGATATGCCTGATATTTCAACAAGTGTTTTGGGGATAGATATATCTTTGCCTGTTATTGTTGCGCCAGCAGCGGCTCATGGATTGGCGCATATTTCTGCCGAGGCAGGCAGTGCACGTGGCGCCGCAGCAAGCGGCACCATTATGAGTGTTAGTAACTATGCCAGCAGTACACTTGCAGAGATTGCTGCTGCTGGAAATGGCGCACCGCAATGGTTCCAACTGTATTTGAGTAAGGATGATGAATTCAATCGTCAAATTGTGCGTCAGGCAGAAGAACTGGGGTATCGGGCAATAATATTAACAGTTGATGCACCAATTGGCGGAAACAGAATACGAGATGCTAAAAATAACTTTAAATTTCCATTGGCGTTACCAAATGTAGCACAAAAAAGTGGCCCGACCAAAGGGCAGGGAATTAGTAAAATATTTGCCGCAGCACAAAATAAATTGACCCCATACGATGTTATTCGTGTGAAGGGGATGACTAATCTGCCGGTGATTGTAAAAGGAATTCAACACCCAGATGATGCTGAAATTGCAATTGCGGCAGGTGCAGATGCAATTTGGGTTTCTAATCATGGGGGCAGACAATTGGATGGCTCGTTTTGTGCATTTGATGTTCTGTCTGATGTTGCACGCCGTGTAAATAAACGTGTGCCAATTATATTTGATAGTGGAATTCGCCGTGGTACGCATATATTCAAGGCAATCGCCAGCGGCGCAGATGTTGTAGCGATTGGGCGACCTGTTATTTACGGATTGGCATTGGGTGGATGGCGTGGTGTTGTGTCTGTATTTGATTATTTAAAAAATGATTTGCGCCGTGTGATGACACTGGCGGGCGCACAGACAATAGAAGATATAAAACATATAAAATTGCGCATACCACAAAGTGATTGTGATAAAGACTTGCATTTGACAGAAAAAAGTCTATAATTACCCCCGTTCTGAAAAGAATTTCGGTTCTGGATGCGTAGCTCAGTTGGTAGAGCAACTGACTATTAATCAGTGGGTCCAGGGTTCGAGTCCCTGCGCGTCCACCAAAATAAATAAACCGCCATGTGCGGTTTTTTGTTTTGTTAGGACAAGCCGGACGAGAACCCAAAAAGGGTTCGGAACGCCAGTTGGCGAGAACGAAAGAAAAGAAGTTCGAGCCATACGTAGTGAAAGGGGCCCATTGTGGCAACGTGCCACAAATGGGAATATACAGTCCATTGCTGCGTCCACCAAAATAAAAAAACCGCCACGTGCGGTTTTTTTGTGCTTTTTTAAAGGGATTCATACCTATGTAAATATTGTTATAACATTGATAGAATTATAGCGTTGACATGAAACTTTGAATCTATAAAAAAAAATTAAAAGGAGAACAAATGAAAAAATTAGTTGTTTCAACATTGGCTGTGCTGATTGCGTGTCCTGCGTTCGCGATAAATCACCCTGATCAGGGCAGCTCTTGGCAAATGTGGGGCATGGACCCATATATCGGATTAAGAGGTGGTTTAAGTTATACAAACTTGAATTATAAATATGATGGAAATAAAGAATCTATTACAGATTGGATTTTTCAAGGTCGTGCAGCACTTGGTTTAGAAGTATGTGATACAGTACGTTCAGAAATTGAATGGACTTATTATGGAAAAACATCAGATGATGCAAATTTTGGTGCAGCAGGCAAGGTAGATGTTGACGCAAAATTGCAGACATTATTGTGGAATAATTATATGGAATTTGGTTCATATAAAATAGTTCGTCCATTTGCTGGTTTAGGTGTCGGTATGGCATTTGCAGATGTTAGACGTGAAGGCGCATTGGTTCCACATCACAGCGAAAGCAAGACTCGTTTCGCTGGTATGGGTACATTGGGCGTAACATTTGATATGGAACGTTTCGCAGTTGATTTGGCTGCACGTTATACCTATGTTGATATTCAATCAGGTATGCATAATTTTGGTGGCGATATCGGTATCAGATTTATGTTCTAAACAAAAAAACACCCCATCGGGGTGTTTTTTTATAATATAAAAAATCCCACATTTGTGGGATTTTTATTATGAAAGTTTTGCAAGTGCCAGTTTGTTTAAAAAGCCTTCTTCGATTCCACTAAGCAGTGAATTGATACCTTCGTTTGTATCGTCATCATTTTGTAGTTTTTCCAGTAATGAAATTATTTCTTCACAAGATTTTACTAAATCACAGACTACAAATTTTTCATTTAATATATTTGGCTTAAATACAGATTTATTACCAGACGCCATGAAATAAGTTTCCGCAATCGCATCAACCCATGTGTCAATGTCTTCTGATAATCTGTCGAACAGTAAATGTTTAGAATATTTATCTGTTGACCAGTGGTTCAATTTGCATGCGTATTTAAATGCAATTAAATGTTGAATCAGTTCATACATGTTTTTCTCCGTTTGTTTGGTTAAACATATTTAATTTATCAGAAAGTTTTATGCCCGCACATAGGTGTGTATTCAAATTCGCTGTACGTTGTGTTTCTTGGGATTCCTAGGGAATCAAACCTGCGGAAAAATGTATAAAACATAGTAAAATTATTATCGTACCAACAAAAACAAAGGAGAAAATAAAAATGGCAAATTTAATCAAAAAAACAGTTGTGTTTGCATCTGTATTGGGTGCGGCTGCAATCTTGGCTGGATGTACCACAGGATGTCCAACAAAACATCATAAAAAAACAATGAATCACAATAAGCAATATGTTCAACCTGTTGAAATGATTGAATCTGATGCAATCGTAGTGTATCAAACGTATGAAAATGCAGACGTTAATCACGTTTATGCAAAAATGTACACACACAGCAGCCGTGGTGGTGAATCAAAAATGGGACATATTAAATTCCGTGATACAGATAATGGTTTGAAAATGGAAGTTGATTTAAAAGATTTGCGTGATGGCGTGCCTTATACAGTAAAGTTATATCAATGCGGTTCTTGTTATAATGATGCAAAATGCTGTAATGCGTCTAATAGCATGAATGTTAAGTTGCCTATGTTAGAAACTGGTAAAAGCGGCAGATTAAATGAAACATATATGATTCAAGGTTTAAGTGCCGCACAGTTAAATGGCGCAAATATCTATCTGGAACGTGACGGTGGTTACAAAGCCGGATGGGGCAAACTAGAAAAATAAAAAAGTTTTTTATTTGAAATACCCTGGAATGCCAGGGTGTTTTTTTATAGTTGTTTTAGGATTTATTTCTTATATCCTATGTTGGTGCAAGGAAGGATTATATGCGCCTGTTATTTTTGTTTTTATGTTGTATATCTTTTATAAATGCAGTATGTGCCGCAGATATTTATTCTGATATTGCAGATTCCGGCGTGCCAGAGGTTTTTGATGAATACGATTATTTTATCGCACCAAATACCAATGTGTTTCCATCAAAACTGATTATAGATATTGAATCTGGTAAAAATGTAGTAATAGAAAATCACGGTTTGTTTCAACCAGATGAATTAAATGTTTGTGAAAATTGTAATGTCTTTTTCGAAAACTATAATCAAGTAAATATAGATTCTGTGGTACTAAATTCAGGGGCGCAGGTTTTTCAGATTATATCAAATTCAGATAATATGAACAGTCTGAATATCAATGCTGATTACACGACTTTGGTTCAAGGCATAAATAATTTATCATTGGCAGATATCGTTGATTTTTCAGATAATAACAACAAAATTGTTTTAAACGATGTTACGCTAAATATAGATAAAATGCCTGTGGGCAGGTCTAAAAGCATAACGTTGGGTAATAATGTAACATTGGTTATCAGTGATTCTGCATACGGTGATACATCGATTGTTTTAGATGATGTGGTGGCAACATCTGCGGTTCGTTTTGTATCTGATAGCAGTGATGTTATGTTTGTAAATGTTGGTTTTGTACAAGATGGAAAATTAACCATAGAACGCGTTCGTGAAACTGATTACAGTATTATTTTTGATGATAATGTCGGGAATTTTATAAATTCATTACGTGATAGCGGTAAAAATGATAAATTGATGCTGGCATTAGATTCTGCGCCAGATAAAGATTCGTTGTATTCTGTTATGTATGATTCTGTACTGTTTAATCCGTCTGTATTGTTGCGGCCGTTACAGATAGTAAATGCAATTGATATGCAATCGAAATTTGTTGGATTTGCAAGTTCTGCAAATGCTGATGTGTTTGGTGTTATGTCAGATGATTTCATTTTGTATGGCACAGATATTAATTTGTTTGGTGCATTTCGGGAAAAATTTAGATTTAATTTTGGTGCGCAAATTTCAGGACTAGATTATGCGTCTGATATCGATGATTTTTCAGGTAATATATATGGCGTAAATCTGGGGGCAGGGTGGCTGTTTGATAATAATATATTTGTTGACGTTAATGGGGCATTATCGATTGCAACATTTGATATTTCCAGTGTTATGTATGATGATAAATTACAAGACGCACCCGATGCACTGTTTGGATATTTTGTTTCAGATGTTGGATATATGATAAAGAACGATTCGTATATGTTTGCACCTGTTGCAGGTTTTGCAGTTCAAGCATACGATTTGTCTGGATATAAATATAGTGATTATATGGTACGTGTGGGTGTTGTGTCAGAATATAAATATGTTGTATCTGATTTAGAATATGTATATGGCGCATCTGTTATCGCAGATAGTTGCGGAACATTATCTGTATCCGGCAAAGTTGGATTTGTATCCCCAACGGACAAGATTGGTGGTGATATTGGATTATCGATTATTCGTGCATACGACAGCCTGTCTTATAAAGCGTTCATTGATGCAAAGATAATGTTTTAATCCGTAAATTTTCCACGTAATGATGCCTTGTTTGCATCTGTTATACAAATGTTTGCCATTACAGGTGCAGGTGTATTTTCTGTGTTCGTAACAATACATTGCTGCATATATGGTGTACGATATATCAGATGTTTGCCGGTTTTATCTGGACCTTCCAGCAGGCATTCAAATGTCTTATCAATGCAACTGATGTTAAATTCACGTTGAACTTCATTTAAATATGTGTCCAGTTTTGCAAGACGTTCTGCCTTGATATTTTCTGGAATTTGATCTGGCATCAGTGCGGCAGCTGTATGTGGACGTGGTGAATATTTAAATGAGTACGAGTTTATGTATCTTATCTGTTCTGCGATTCGCATTGTTTGTTCAAAATCATTGTCCGATTCGCCTGGAAACCCAACAATAAAGTCAGAAGATATCTGTATGTCAGGACGTGCAATACGTAATTTGCGAATTATATCTGTGTATAATTCCAGTGAATATGGTCTGTTCATGCGTGTCAGAACATTTTGTGAACCACTTTGAATCGGCATGTTTAAAAATGGTAACAGTTTTGGTTCTATTGCAAACATTTCGATTAAGTCATCGGTCATTTCAGTTGGATAACTGGATGTAAATCTGATTCGTTTTACCGATTCGATTTTTGCTGCATGTTTAATTAAATCAGACAGACGATATGTTATGCCGTTTTCATCTGTGTATCTATATCCATTTACATTTTGTCCTAAAAAGCATATTTCAACAGCGCCTGTACTTGCTGCGTGAACTGTATCACGAACACAGTCATCAAATTTACGTGATATTTCACGGCCACGTGTATATGGTACAATACAATATGTGCAGACATGGTTGCATCCTTCTTGAATTGGAATATATGCAACAGTTGGTGACTTTTCCATTTGTGGCAATTCATCAAATTTTTCCAGCCCGCCCAAATCAATATTAAATAGTTTTGCATCTGGATTTTCCAGAATTTGTGGCAGTTTATGATAACTCTGTGGTCCTAATACAAAATTCAAATCAGGTATTCTGCGAAACGCATCAGTACCAGATTCGCGTGCAACACATCCAACAATACCGAACAGGGCAGATGGTTTTTTTGCACGTCTGATTCGTCCCAATGCGGAAAATACTTTATCGGTTGCCTTGGCACGTACAGCGCATGTGTTTAATATGATAATATCTGCATCAGAAATTTCGTCTGTACGTTGCATCCCACGGTGTTCCAGCATGGCAGCGATTCGCCAACCATCATACACATTCATCTGACAACCAAATGTTTGAATAAAGAATTTTTTCATGATTTTATTTATGCTTTGTGTTGTTATATCTTGTTTGTAGGCGTTTTATTTGTGACCATTTGTTCGCACGCAGAATATAATTCTTTTTATAACGTTCTTCACGGTGAAGTATTTTTAGACGTGCTTCCCACTTTGTCATTTCTCGCATCATGCGAATGAAGTCATCATAAGTATGCATTTGTTTACCTCATTTTGTTTCTGTTATTATGATATTTTTGTCTGGCGTATCTTTGTTTTGCGATATTAAAACTTTTTATCATATTTTTTGTGTGATGCTTGCGTGCGTTTTGTTCAGTCAACGACAACCCAGATTTATCTATTATTTGTCTGGGGGGATTTTTGTTCATTTCAGGAATGTTTTCTAATATCAATTCTTCCTCTGCCCGAAGTTTTTCAGTTGCAGTCAATAATTCTGTCTTTATATCCTCGGGTGTTTTTTGTGTAACTGTGACGCACATGCCTGGCCGAATGTTTTCGATTTCGGCCAGCAATTTTGTTTTTATATCGTCTGTTAATTTATGTGCGAAGATAATAATCATGTATTATTTTATTCTTGCATGATGACGATTGCGTATTTGTTTTATGCGTGCTTTTGATTCTTTAAAGGATGTTTGTGCACGTTTTTGTGATGTTTGGTTTTGTATTTCTGGAATTTCAACAGTTCCATAAACAACGCCAGTGATATGATTGTTTTCAACGATTTTTATAGCTTTTACCATGTTTTTTCCTTTTTGTTTTTTATGATAATTTTGTACGTAACATTTCGTTTACAACACTTGGGTTTGCGGTGCCACCTGTTGCCTTCATAACATTACCAACAAAGAATCCAAGCAGCCCTGTTTTCCCAGATTTATATTGTTCAACCTGGGCTGGGTTAGATGCAATTACGTCATCGATAATTTTTTCGATTGCGCCTGTATCTGTCATTTGTTTCATGCCAAATTTGTCGGCGATGCTACGCGGTGTGCCACATTCACCATCCAGCATTTTGATAAAGATTTCTTTGGCTTGTTTCCCGTTGATTGTATTTTCGCCCAACATATCAACCAATTCAGCCAAATCAGATGGTGTGATGATACGCATATCATCAACGATACCAGACTTCACATTTTTTTCGTCCCAGTTTTCTGGGTGTGCGAACAGTTCACTTATCATCCAGTTTGCAATTGATTTTGCATTTTGTGCTTTGCCGTTTACGGCTGCATCGAACCAATGTGAAATATCTGTTGATTCTGTTAAACGTGCTGCATCATATTCAGACAGCCCGAATTCTGTCGTATAGCGTGCGCGTGTCGCAGATGGCAGTTCTGGCATTGTGCCGCGTATGCGTTCAATTTGTTCGTCTGTAATTTCGATTGGTAACAGGTCTGGATCAGGAAAATAACGATAATCCAGTGCATCTTCTTTGGAACGCATAACAGATGTTGTACCGTCACCTTGGTTATAACGCATTGTGTCTTGTGAAACAGTGCCACCGTTTTCATAGATTTCAATTTGACGGCGTGCCTCGTATTCAATGGCAGACTTAATAAATTTGAACGATACCATATTTTTTGTTTCTGTTCTGGTGCGGAATTTTGTGTCGCCCACAGGCCGTACAGATACATTTACGTCTGCACGCATTGAACCTTCTTCCATGTTTGCACGGGATACGCCCAATGCACGTGCGATTTCACGAATTTCGCGCAGATATCGTTCTGCTTCGTCAGGGGATGAAATGTATGAGTTGTTTTCTGGATTTTTTGTATCCAAGAACGTTACGATTTCTAATAATGCAACGCCTGTACGGTTATAGTCAGCAAAGGATTTTGTTGGGTGTACATCATGTTTTAATTTGCCTGCATCTTGTTCCAAGTGTGCACGTTCAATAAATATTTTCTTGGGATTGCCATCATCGCCCAAAATTTCAATCCAGCCACGACCAACCACAGGTGCTTCGTCTGCGGGCTGTGAAATCTGATACCCCTGGGGCAGGTCAGGGTAAAAATACTGTTTACGTGCAAAACGGC
Source organism: Alphaproteobacteria bacterium (assembly GCA_017937735.1). The sequence goes on from JAGBCZ010000033.1 coordinate 18,496, forward strand.
TGTGGCGGGATATTTCGGCGTTAATACCCAGACCAAATTTAATTGCCTGTTCAACACAGTATTTGTTTAATACAGGTAACATGCCAGGCATCGCAACGTCAACCATTGAAACCTGGGTGTTAGGTGCAACTGTTGGGTTATAGTCTGCAGATGCGCCACTGAATAATTTTGATTCAGATAACACTTCGATGTGTGTTTCCAGTCCGATTACCAATTCCCAATCACACGTTTTGCCTTTTATTGTAAACATTTTATCTTTTTCCCTTGCTTTTTTGTTTTTTGTATCTTATTATTTGTCCCGCGTTGGCTAGGTAGCTCAGTTGGTAGAGCAAGGGACTGAAAATCCCTGTGTCGGCGGTTCGATTCCGTCCCTAGCCACCATCATCTCCTTTCTGTCGGCCACTGCGGTCGATTTTTTATTTACAAAAGAGATAATTTTAGAACAATTCACCTTAAAATCCTTATGGTCGGCGGTTCGATTCCGTCTGCTCTCCACCATCATCTCCTTTCTGTCGGCCACAGCGGTCGATTTTTTATTTACAAAAGAGATGATATGTTTGTTCATATATTATTTCCCCATAATTATTGTTGGGCGGTTGTCGATGGATGCTGCCGTTTCGATATGTTTTGCCAATTGCAGAACACGCATATCGTCAAAACGGCGACCCACAACCTGCATACCCAATGGCAGACCGTTTGTTGCCAGACCACATGGTACACTGCATGCTGGGATACCTGCCAGGTTCATTGCAACAGTGAATAAATCCAGTGCATAGAATTCCAGTGGTGATAATGATGCATCCAATGGCATTGCAGTGCCAGCAGATGCAGGGCATACAATTAAATCACATTGTTCAAATGCAGAATTAAAACTGTCTGCAATCATGCGGCGAACACGTGCGGCTTGCATGAAATATACATCGTACGATTCACTGGACAGAACAGCAGTGCCAATAATCATACGGCGTTGTACTTCGTCACCAAAGCCTGCGGCACGTGTCTTTTTATATGTGTCAATTAAATCGCTGCCTTCGACACGCAGACCGTATCGCATGCCGTCATAACGCGCCAGGTTTGATGATGCCTCGGCTGGGGCGATGATGTAATATGCCGCCAGTGCATCCAGAATATTTGGAATTGATACTTCGACAATTTCTGCGCCCATAGATTTTAAATCAGCAATACGCTTTTCAAATAATGATTTCATATCAGATGAAATTTCAACATCTGCGAATTCTTTGATAATGCCAACACGTAATTTTTTGCCATCGCCCAAGGTTGCATCCAATGGCCCGTTGCATGTAAATCCATTTGTGCTGCTTGTTGAATCTTTGGGGTCGTGACCTGCCATGGCAGATAACATTAACGCAGCATCATCAACAGTGCGTGTGATTGGACCAGGTGTATCCAGTGAAGAAGCAAACGCAACACATCCCCAACGTGAACACAGACCGTATGTTGGTTTCATGCCAACCATACCTGTAATTGCGGCAGGGAAACGAATTGAACCGCCTGTATCTGTCCCTGTTGCGCACAGTGCCAGACCACCAGCAACAGCAGATGTAGAACCGCCAGATGAACCGCCGGCTGTTAAATGTTTTTCAATTTGCCATGGATTTACAGGCGCACCAAAGTAACTGGTTTTGCTGAACGTTCCCATTGCGAATTCATCCAGGTTTGCCTTGCCCAGTAATACTGTTCCTGCATTGATTAAATTTTGTGAAACAGTTGATTCATATTCTGGAACAAAATTTTCAAGCATCTTTGATGCCGCCGTTGTGCGAATACCACGTGTCGCAAACAAATCTTTCATTGCCAATGGAATACCGTCCAAGGGCAGGGCGTTGCCAGATGCGCGTCTGGCATCAGATGCGGCCGCATCAGACAAGGCACGTTCTGGGGTTACGGTAATATAACAGTTCAAGTCAGAACCATATTTTTCAATACGTTCCAGATAACTTTTTGTCAATTCAACAGACGAAATTTCGCCACTGTTTAATTTTTTTAATGCTTCAACTAATGTTAAATTTATCATTTGCCTTTCCCATAAAGTTTTGGATACAACAATGCACCCAGTGTGTTTTTAATAAATTTGTCTTGGCATTTACCCTTGCGCAGGTTACGTGCACAGCATCTTACTTTTGTAACGTCTGAATCTTTACATTTCTCGCATTGTGGCATTGCATCTGGATAGAACATGCCATCAATATTTAGTGCGGTATAGCGTGGGTTCTTTTCCGATTTGTTACCAAACTGTGCCCAGTCGCTGAAATGTATGTTTGCAGATTGAATGCATGCTGTTTTTGATGGGTGATGTGCGGATAAAACGTCTATTAAATTATATGCTTCTTCCCGTGTTATTTTTCCCATCAAGAAAACATTTTGTGGATATTCTTCGTACATTTCGTGTGCGATAAAATATACAGGTATTTTTGTTGTTTGTTTGGGCATGTTTTATTCCCCTTCCATAACTTTTGGTACAGCGAAATAGCCACGTGATGTGCCTGCATTGTCTGGTGTGTTTGCCATAACCAAGTCACGAATGTTTCCGTCTGTGACAACATCATCACGCATTGGTAATTTGTGTTCAGATGGATTTAACATTGGTGTTACGCCAGTTGTATCGATTTTTTGTAATTTGTCCAGCCATTGAACAACAGAATCAATGTTCATGCTGGCCAGTTTTTCGTCAGATATTTCAATGCGAATTAAATCTGCAAATTTTTGTAATTGTTGCTTGCTAAATGCCATTTTCAATCCTATATTTATAAAGTAAAGGAATTATACAATGATTTTGCCAGATTTCAAGGCTTTTCCACGCACAGGGCGTATTTTAGGTGTTGATTGGGGCTTGTCCCGAATTGGGGTCGCTGTATCTGATGCAACACGTGAATTTGTTTTTACCAGACCTGTGGTGACGGTGCCACGTGGTGCGACAAATCATGCGGATATTGTTGCGCAAATTGCGGGTGATGAATGCGTTGTCGGAATTGTTGTTGGGTTGCCTGTTCGTAATGATGGCAGTGAATCTGACACAACAAAAATGGTTCGTGATTTTGTTGGTGCATTGTCTGATAAAACAGATGTTCCAATTTGTATGATAGAAGAAAATTTAACATCTGTGGCTGCCCAAGAATCAATGGGGCGTGTTCGTGTGCATGATATAAAACAAAAACTTGATTCTGAATCTGCACGTGTAATCTTGGAAAATGCAATTGCAATAATAAAACGGGCATGATGCCCGTTTTTTAGTCTTCGTTTTTATCTGGAATATTTCCGTCCGCAGACAGTAATACCGCAACCCAGCGTGTTGAATCAAACTGGGCGCAGATAATGTATATTGCAACCAACATTGGTACGCTGAAAAACATTCCGGCAATACCCCATATCATGCCCCAGAATACCAGGTTTATCAATATTGCCAGTGTTGATATATTTAATGTCTTTCCGGTTAATTTTGGTTCTAATAAATTGCCAAATATAATTTGTAATGCAATCAGACCAACGGCTGTTAATATCGGCTGTTGCAGTGTTGGTGCCATAACCAATGAATATAATATTGGTAATGTGCATGCAATAATTGCACCGATTGTTGGAATGTAACTGGTTATAAAGACTATAAATGCCCATACGCCCGCGAATTCAACGCCGATTAATTGTAACCATACAAAAGATAAAACACCTGTAATGGCAGAAATAGTTGTTTTAATAAACAAGTATTTTTTCATGTTGTAATCAATGCTGTCCAAGATGTAACGTGACTTTTTATATTGTCGTTTGTTTGGAAACAGTGATGAAAACTTTTGATTAAATGTACTCTGTTCAATAAACATAAATATCATATATACAAATACCATGCCCATTGATGTTGCAGCCGATGCAATTGATGCGCCAATGTTGGCGGCAATTTTTGTTATGTTTGGTATCATGTTTGCATCAAATTTAAGCCCAACAGAATTTGATAAAAATTCACCAAATTGTGTTAACTTGTCTTGCAGGGCAGGCAGTATTGATACAAGTTCTGAAAACATAGGTCTGATTTGCGTTATAAATACGTATATTACAAGGGCAATAGTTACAATACTGGCAATAAAAGATGCCCAGTTAAATATATGCCAATATACTTTTTCAGATTTTGTAGTTGGGTTTTTAAATGGTAAAACCTTGCGATAATAATCAGATATAGCGTTTGTTAAATACCATAAAAACGCAGCAATTAATAGTGGTATCAATATTGAACGTCCCAACCATAAAAATAGGATAAGGCCTGCAAATACAATAATTCCGTTCATGTTTATTGTCCTTGGGTTGTGATAATTGTTGTGTCTGAAATGTTAATGTGAACATCTGGTTGTGGTGCAAATAAATAGAAACAACTGATTGCAATAATCATCGCAATATTAATAATTACCGCAATGGTTGAATATGTCTTTGGCATTTGTGTTTCAAACTTTTTAGGTCCAATGTTTAATGACCATAAACCAAAGATTAACGCCAATACAAATGTTAACAGTGTTGGCGCAAGACCTACAAAGAAACTGGATAATACAGTCATAAATGCAAACATTGATATTGTGTTTATGGTGTTTGCCAATGTCCAATTTGTAATTTTAGAATATATTTTTGATTTGATTTCTTGGGATGGTTTTTTTGGTAATTTTGTGTTTAATAAATATCCCGGTATCCACAACATGCCGAACCCAAAAGGCCAACTGAAAATGACTTTCCATGCTGGGATATTAAATTGCTGTATACGGCAGATTTTAACGTAAAAATTGATAAGCGCAGTTCCCATTAAGAAAAATAGAAATAATGCAATAAACATGACGATAAATAAAAATCCGTTTGAATGCGATGCATCAAACATCATTAAACGAAACAGTAATGACTGCTGATTAGACATCAACAAATATGTCGAAATTGTAAATAGTAAAAATAATAATATGGTCTGGGCATTGTGTATCGCAATAAAGGATGGTTTGTCCATTTTTATTTTTGGTAATTTACGAATTGTCAGATATGTACACCATGCGATAGCCAGGGTTAATAATATAAATAATGGCATTGATGATACAGTATAATTTGATGCGGTCAGTGAGTATATAAATATAATAAACATTGTCATTATAAATGATATCACCGAGAATTTTAATGGTGCAGAAAATAGCCACGTTAATAATGTTGCATCTTTTTTCATGTTTCTTTCCTTCCTTTGTATTGTATGGTTTATTGTATCACAATCTGTCCGTCAGATAAAGTGATTGTATCTGTTGGTGATATCATATCGGTAAATGATTGTTGATGACTGATGAATAAAAATGTAGTGTTCGACATGGTTTTTATTGTGTCTGCAATTAATTGTTGTGTTTGACTGTCTGCCCCAGAATCAGGTTCGTCCAGTATTGCAAATTTTGGTTGTGTCATTATTAGTTGCAGTAACATTATTTTTTTTCGTTCGCCACCAGAAAATCCGACATTAACACTGCGATTCATCCATTGTTCTGGGATGTTTAATTGTGTGCGTGCGGATGCAAGTTTTTCAAGAAATTCGCCCATGGATAAGTCATGCCCCGACTGAAAATGCGTATGTGCAATACATGAATGTTTTAAAAAGTTGATAATACTTAATCCTGGTATTTCGGGTACATGTTGCGAACCTAAAAATATGCCCATCAATGCACGTGTTGTGGCGTTTTCGTTTGTAATGTCCGTGTCGTTGAATTTTATGTTGCCTGATTCTATTGTATACAAAGGATTCCCGGCGATTACGTTCGCCAATGTTGATTTGCCAGAACCGTTATGCCCAGATAGTAATACACGGGCGCCACTATCAATTTTAAATGATATATTTTTCAGTAATTGGCGGTCTGATAATGTTACGTTTAAGTTGTTTATTTCAAGCATTGTTAATCCTTTGATAATGCCATTTGTATTAATTGTTTTGATTCAACCAAGAATTCCATTGGTAACCTTGATAGTACTGGGGTTGCTGTCGCACCGATAATCAATGCGATTGCTGTATCTGTTTCGATGCCAGCCATGTTTAGGTAGTTTAAGGTTGCTGCATCAATTGTGCCTGTGGATGCCTCGTGCGATTGTTTGTTGTCTGTGCCATTGTGAATAATGCGGGGCAGGGTGTTGGCAACGGCTGTGTCGTTAATAAGCCTGCTGTCGCATTTAGATGCGTTTGTACATCCGTTCCCAGAAAAGGATACAAGACTGCGAAATGTTTGATTTGATATATCTGATGCAACACCGTATGAAACAATATTTGATTTACTGTTATCACCAATGTGAATCATTTTTGTTCCTGTGTCTGCCATTTGGGCGCCACCAGTGATAGATAATGAATAAAAATCACTGAATGAATTTTTACCAAATAATATGGTTGATGGATATTTCCAGGTTAGCGCAGATCCAACCTCGACCTGGGTCCATAACAGTTTTGCGTTTTCGTCACACCGTCCACGTTTTGTTACAAAATTCAATATGCCACCAACATTTTTTTTGCCATCAAATTTACCGGCATACCAATTTTGTACAGTTGCGTATTTAACAGTTGCATCTTTACAAACAACGATTTCAACAACGCCGCTGTGCAGTTGATGTTTTGTTCTGCGTGGGGCGCTGCACCCTTCCATGTATGATAATTCTGAACCGGTGTCTGCGATTATTAGGGTGCGCTCAAATTGACCTATCTTGGCGGTTTCAATTCTGAAAAAACTGGCCAAGTCAATTGGGCATTTTGTGTTTGGTGGAATATATACAAATGTTCCATCAGAAAATACTGCGGCGTTCAGTGCAGCGAAAAAATTGTCGGTTTTTGGCACGACTGTGCCCAGATATCTTTTTACTAATTCAGGGTGTTGTTTTACTGCGTCCGAAAATGGCAGAAAGATTATGCCGTGTTTTTTTAACTCTTCTGTGTATGATGTATGAACAGAACGACTGTCAATAACAGTGTCTGTTGCCATGCCCATCAGTGCGTTCTTTTCACTTTCTGACAGTCCCATTTTGTCGTATGTTTGGGACAGATCAGAATTATCAATAGGTCTAGGTTCGTTATAATAATTTAAAGTATCATAATCAATTGGCTGATATTCTATTTCGCCCCAATGTGGTTCAGACATTTTCAGCCATGCCCGATATGCATCCAGACGCCATTGTAATAACCAGTTTGGTTCGTCACGCTGTTTTGATATTTCTGTGATAAGCGTTTCTGATAATCGTGTCATTGGCCCTAGTTATTTTGTGTTGCAAGTTGCTTTGCCTGGGCAAAAAAGGTTAATGATTGTCCAAGCAGTCCATCTGTGAAAGTCGTGGCCAACAGACCGTCTGTTTCTGTTGTTGTCAGGTGTTGTAAAAAAGTTTCTGCCCGATGCATATAGTTGTCAATGTTGCGGGCAACTTCGGAATCTAGTTTGATGCAACGGCGTAATTTTTCCAATGTAAATGGATTTTTTGCATATTCGTCCATTATTCCGCCCAGTGCACGCCACAGTGGATGTTCGGATGTGTTGCGTGGCATGATATCAACAGCCGCCATAATCGGAATTAAACTTTGCAGTAAGTCTTGATAAATCATTTCTGCGTTTTCTGCAACCGCATTTGTTGCAGATTTGTTCTTTAATACAGATTGAATTTTTATAATCAGACTGTGCTGTAATTCCAGTGTTTTTGTAATTTCTGAAATTCGATTGTTCATTTTTTGTGCGAATACAATTACGCTGATTGTCAGTACTAAAATTGTGCCCAATGTAATAAAAATAATAGCATCTTGCATGAATTTACCCCTGAAAAAATTAGTTTAATCGTAGATAGTATAGCACCTTTTTGCGATTCGTGCGATTTTATATTGGTGTATATTTTTTTTAGTTGTCTTTGGTGCGTTTTAGGTCTTGCACAGATTCGGTCAAATTGTTATAATAATAACTAATTAAAGGAATATAACAGGGAAAGGAAGTCGGAGTATGTTTCGTAAAATTTTAATTTGTGCAATGTTTGCAACGGCGGCGGGTTATTGCTTTGCCGCAGAAAGTCTGCCACAGGTCGTCACGTCAGAGGTTTTTTATGAACAAGAAAAAGTCGTTGACGAAGGTCAGTGGGAACAAGTCGATACGACAACATACGATGTTGTCGAAACGTATGAGACATACAGGGAAATACCTGCATGGCCATTGGCTGGTTCCGAAGCTGATGTTGATGTGTCTTGCACTGGTGGTGTTGCATCCAAGAAAAAACAAAGTGATAATATTCGGATTGTTTCAAAAATTGGCACTGATTTAGTTGTTGAAAATAATTTCAACCTGGGCGTTCGTGGTGATGAATGGTCTGGTGGGGCAAATATGTTACATGGCACACAGATTCCTGTTGGCTTTGCAGATGAATGCAGTGATGAATCTGAAATGCCTCTGTTGCATCGCGAAGTTTTAGAGGATGACGGTGGTAATGTTTTGGCTGTATCACGCAGTGGGCGTAAAAACTGTGGCAAATATGCAGATGGATATGAAGCGTTTGCAACAAAAATGGGTATGAAGGTTGAAAACGTTACCGAAGATACAGAAATTGTCGAAGAAGAAACAGAAATAGAAGTTGCAGAATCTGCCGATGCCCAGGCGCCGGTTGTTTTGACAGACCAGGTGCGTTCGTGGGTTGTTGCAAATGGCCAAACATTACGTGAAGTTTTACAAAATTGGTGTAACAAAGAAGGATGGGATTTGGTTTGGGCGACATCTCGTGAATATCCGATTGAGGCCAGTGCGGTATTCAAAGGACGTTTTGTTGATGTTGCATCTGCCTTGGTTCGTAACTTTGGACGTGCAACACCAATTCCGTATGCAAAATTCTATAAGGGGAACA
>JAGBCZ010000034.1 GCA_017937735.1 Alphaproteobacteria bacterium
GCAACAGAAATACCCAAGATATATTGACCCTTGGCGGATGCAGGTTTAATTTTCTTTAACTGATCAATCAATGCATTTGCATTTTCAACCAATTTTGCTGTTTCAAATGACATTTTACCAATACCAGCATGGATAATACCTTTCTTTTCAGCACGGTATTCAATCTGGCCAGCCTTTGCTGTTGCAACAGCTTCGGCAACGTTATTTGTAACAGTACCTAATTTTGGGTTCGGCATCAAACCTTTTGGACCCAAAACACGTGCAATCTTTGACATTTTTGGCATCATATCTGGTGTTGCGATAACACGATCAAAGTTGATGTTACCCGCAGCAACAGAATCAATCAATTCTTCGCCACCAACAACGTCTGCGCCAGCCTTTTTGGCTTCGTCAGCAGCATTTGCAGTAAATACAGCAACACGTACTGATTTACCTGTGCCATTTGGCAAAGACAACATACCACGAATGTTTTGATCAGCCTTGGTTACGTCAATTCCCAAACGAATAGCAATTTCCAATGTTTCATCAAATTTCTTGGATGCATATTCACGTAAAACTTCGATTGCATCAGCCAAAGCATATACTTTGTCTGTGTCCAAGTTTTTCCAAGTTTGTTGTTTTTTTGTCAGTTTCATGATATTATTCCTCCACCTTTACGCCCATTGAACGGCATTGACCTGCAACAATATTCATAGCAGATTCAATAGTAGAGCAATTTAAGTCTGGCATTTTCGCTTCGGCAATTTCTTTGATTTGTGCCTGAGAAATTGTGCCAACAAAATCACGACCTGGTTTATGGGAACCGATTTTCAATTTCAATGCTTTTTTAATGTAATATGATACAGGTGGCAATTTCATAATGAATTCGAAACTGCGATCTGTGTAAACAGTGATAATACATGGAATTGGCATTCCTGGTTCTTTATCAGATGTTTTATCATTAAACTGTTTGCAGAATTCTGCGATATTTACACCAGCAGCACCCAACGCAGGACCAATTGGTGGCGCAGGATTTGCCTGTTTTGCAGGGACGACTAATTTAACCAATCCCTTAACTTCTTTTTTTGCCATTTTTCACTCCGTTTTTTTTCGTTTGTGTCGTGGTACGATATGGCGTATCTACCACGTGTTGCTGTGATTTTACTGCATATTTTTCAGAAAACCACAAAAAACTTTTTTTATTTGCGTTTTAGCTGTTTTAATACAGCCTCGTGCATAATTGCTCTGTACTTTTTAACAAGACGATACCTTGCACATAGACTTGTTATATAATTTTCAGAACACTCAACTTTTATTTTACCATCTTCCGTTCTTACCAGTTGCAATCCATTTTTGGCACAACTATTTAATACGATAGACAATTGGCTTACCCCCTAGCTCTTGCCACGCACGCATTTGTTGTTTTCTTGCCTTATCCCAGCATTCTTCCAAATACGCACGATGTTTTTCTGGTATCTCCACTTTTTCTTTTACAGGACTATCAGAAAACGACAAAAACCTTTGCATATTATACCCGTTCTACCTGACTAAATTCCAGTTCCATACTGGTTTCACGACCGAACACCAGAACAGTTACTGTCATTTTTTGTTTTACATTATCAACGTCAGATGCAATACCGTTAAAGCCTGCAAATGGCCCATCGATAACATGAACTTCTTGACCAACTTCGTAAATAACATCATCAGTTGCAACCGCACCTTCTTCGACCTGTTTCAACAGGCGGCGCGCTTCTTCTTCGCTGACCGCAATAGGTTTCTGCTTTGCCCCCAAGAACATTACAACCTGAGGAATTTGTTTAACCAGCGTAAACGTTTCGTTATTCATAACCATTTGAACAACGATGTATCCTGGAAAAAATTTCTTTTCGCTTTTTACACGTTTGCCAGCCTTAATTTCTGTAACTTCACGTGTTGGTACCAAAATTTCACCAAATAACGCATTTAAGCGCCGTTTATCAATCTGTTCACGCAAACCACGTGCAACCTTGTCTTCGCACCCAGTATGAACATTTACAACAAACCACTGCATTTTTTCTTCCATCTGCACTTCCTTTGACCGTTTGTTTTTTTAGAAAATCCACCCAACAATTGCGTTCAGGATACTGTCAACAACAAAAAAGAACAGTGTCGCCAAACCCGAAAATACCAATATCATAATAGTAGCATGAATAACACTGTCACGTGATGGCCATACAATCTTGAACCATTCACTGCGAACAGACTTAAAAAAATCAAGTATTTTCTTCATAAAAACTGCCTAAATTACGTAATTTACTGTTAACTATTATTTTGACATTACCACCGCATATTCCAGAACCCAGACACACTGCGTTCTGGAATATGGCAGGGGCAGAAGGAATGTTCGTATACACTCACCACTCGTACCGATTTCGCTGTGCTAACGCTTGCAAAATCGAACTCGAATGCGAACCCAACACCATTTATTTATTTCGGGTTCGATTCCATCTACCAGGACCACCGCATATTCCAGAACACAGACACACTGCGTTCTGGAATATGGCAGGGGCAGAAGGAATCGAACCCTCATCCGCGGTTTTGGAGACCGATATTCTACCGTTGAACTATGCCCCTTTGAACATACTTTACCCGTCTGATGCACCGCATGCCAATACAATAGTCTGTGACACAATAGCACACGAATACAAAAAATCAAGCGGAAATATTATAATACTTTTCAAAATTCGTGGCAAGAAGATTTTTATATGTAAAAAATTTAATATATTATTGATATTTATAAATTTTCTCCTTGCATGACACGGCTGTTTTTTTCTACAATCAACATAATCAAGGGGGAGAAATACGTGCAAAACCGCATAGAACCGCCATTTTTGCTATCTAGAACAATGACCTTTGTTTTGGCAACGGCCTTGGTTGTGTTGGGCGCACTGGCGATAACTATATACAATATGTTCCCATTGAATAGACCGCAAATATTCTTTTTAACAACAACTATCCCTGACAATCAGGATATAAAATTGGTCGAAATGCAGCCACGCAGTGCAAATACAGACAGATACAAGCAAGAATTTGTTCGTGAATATATCAGACACAGAAATGAAGTTCTGGCAAATGCGAACGAAATGCACAAAAAGTGGAACAGCGAAAACGGTATTGTTCGTGTAACGTCAACAGACGATGTCTATTCTGATTTTGTAAAAACAACCTTGTTCAACGAAGTGATGAGCAATATTGTCCCAAACATCCCTGTGCAGTGTGGCATTATTTTTGATGGCGCGCCGATGAATTTGGCATCAGAAACGATAAACACTGATGTTTATCAGACAAAAATTAAATACTTTTGTGAAGATAGTACTGGACCTATTGCCACAAAAGATTATACAATAAAAGTAACATTATTAACACAAGACGGTTCGTTCATAAAATGGGCTGACCGTATTGAGAATCCACTGGGACTGAAAGTGGTGGAATATACAATAATATCTGGACCTGGGGACCCACTTGATACAGGGTTCTTGGCAACAGAATAAATAAAAGAGTAAGGTAAGGATTGGTGCAATGTTTGTAAAAGCGTTAAATTTCAATTTAGTTGTATGTTGTCTGGCGGGACTGTTGTGTTTGCCTGCGTATGCAGAAGGAATACAGGCAGCGTGGGACAATCCAACCGCAAATATGGCCAGCGGCAGTATAAAACCAGGATACGCACAACTTGCATGGTCTGCGGGATCTGTCTTGCCAATTAAACTGCGTAACGGTATGGTCACAATGGTGACATTGCCCAACGGCGAACAAATTGCAGATGCGGTTGTTGGTGATACAGGACAATTTGAAATCAGCACAACCCAAGGCGACAGAACGATGTTCATTTCGCCAATGCCGGAAAATCAGGGTTCTGATACAAATTTAATTGTAACTGGTAAATCTGGGAATAAATATATTTTCTATCTGCGTGCAGAACCATCAAATTCCAGTGAAATCACGTATTCACAGGTTGATGTAACATTGGACGGGAACGCTGCATTACCAAACGCAACAAGCAATATAACATCAGGTGGCGCAAAATCAATATTCCAAAAAGCGGCACCTGCATCCAACGTTGTCGGCGTTGATGGCGAAGATTATGGTTGGATAAAATCAATGAAGATTGATCCTTCTGAATTCAGATTTGACTTGGATATCTTTGTACCGAATCCAGACGACTATGTTATCGCCCCAGAACGTGTATGGCGTGACAGAATATTTACATATATCGACTTTGGCGACAAGGTTATATCAATGACACAGCGTCCTGTTGTATCATTATTGGTCGAAGGTGGCGAATCCCCAGTTGGATTCCGCACAGATGGCGAAGACGGCAGATTGCTTATTGTCGAAGCGGTGGGCGATATGGTTCTGCGCAGTGGGCAAAGAATTGTTTGCATCAAGAAGCGTGAAAAACCGTTCTTGATTGCGGATACCGCATCTGTTATGGCATTGGCCGAAGCGAACGTTGCACAAAGTATGTTGTCTGGTCAATCATTGAACAATATTGCATATACTGACAGTATGGCCGCAATGAGCATGGGCACCAGTTATACAGGCACACCAATGTATGTTGGAAACACTGCAACTGTTGATCCAATGACAGGTGCAGGATATTATATGCCGGCTGGATTTACCGTTCCCCAGGCATTACCATCTGCGGGCAGCGTTGTAAATATGTTGCCACAAGAACGCAATACAGCGGGCGCGTATTTACCACAATCTAATATCCCATTGATTTCCAGTAATCAAAACGGTGTTGCAATCGAACTGAAATCAGATACATCGGTCAAGGCACTGGAAACATACTGGACAACATTATTGGCAAAATTCAGTGGCGAAGACGGTCAAGGTTTACTGACCCCGTACAAAGACATGGTATTCTTTGCTGTTGATGAACAAGGCGTTGGTGATTTAGGCGCCGCATCAACAACGGCACGTCAATATCGTCTGCGTATTGGACCATTTGCAGATATTGATACAGCGCAATCGTTGTGCGATAAAATGCTGAAATTCAGTGGCACCAGTTGCAGCGTTGTTCGTATGCAATAAATCTATAAATATAACTGTGTGGGTCTGGGATGAAAAATTTTAAACAACAATTTATTGATTTGAAAAACAGCACGCCAAAGCATCTGCAATGGCTGTTGCTGGCGGCGGCATTTATTGTTGTGCTGATATTATTAACGCTGATATTCAGTGGTGATAAAAAATCAGATATATCCCCAGATTCCAAGGTTGCTGCAAAACTGATTATTGACCCAGATATGGTTGATTGGACAAACGTAACTGTGGGACAAAAACGAACACAGGTAATCAAAATTTCTGCAAATAAACCTGTAAAAATTTTAGACGTTCGTCAACACAAAGAAGTTAACGGTTTTCATATCACGCAAACCTGCAAACAACAAAAGGCAATTGATAGTAAAATTGGATGCGTTGTAAATGCGACATTTGAACCAACACAGGCATTGGATGTTACACATGTGCCTATCTTTATTGATTGGCATGCCGCAGATGAATCACAATCAATGAAGCGTGATGCAAAAATTGTCTTATCATTGGCCGCAATCGCACCGGTTGTTGAAAAAAAACCAGAACCTGTTGTCACAAAGAAACCAGAACCTGTGGTTGAAGAACCTGTTATTGAAGACGAAGAAGAAATTATTGATGAACCTGTAAAACCAGTTAAACAGGAAATCAAAAAAGAAATTGAATCAATTGCACCTGCGATTGAATTTGAAGACGATGATGAATTTATTGCCGCACCCGAGGCATGTTCTGATTTTGCATTCCCAGGTTATGATAACACTGGGCGCCAAATCGGTTGGATAAAACCCGAAGGTGGCGCATATAAATTCCATCCTTTTTCAGATACAGAATGCGACAATCCAACAGGAATATATAATCCTGACAATGGAATTATCACAGATATTGACAATCCGGGCAAACGTATCGGAACAGATGCAGAACATATCGGATTTGCCGCAATATCGGGTGGCGTGTTACCAGAATTATCAAATGCGCCTGCTGTCAGACAGGTAAATCGTGCCGTCCAATCAGACACACCAAGCGCCAGCAGCGGCGCAGGCCGTCTGATTACAGGCGGTTATGAAAAATTTGACGGGATGGCGGATGCACCTGCCCCAGAAGTCATTTATACCGGCACAGGTCAAGGTACGGTTATATCATCAAAAATACAAGACCGTCAATTCTTGTTACGCCAATACAAACCAATTCCAGCGACAATCGTATCGGATGTTCGTGCAGACCCAGAAGCGTTACAAAACAATCATCTGCCAGTACGTGCAACAGTAGATAGAAATGTTTATTCTGATGATGGCCGTAATGTTATAATACCAACTGGTACCTTGATGTTGGGGTATGTAACAGGGACTTTACCAGGACCATATACTTCGATTGGACGTATGGATATAAAATGGTATCAGTTTATACTGCCAAACGGTGTTGAATTTAACTTTAACGGAAACGAACCATTTTCTGGCGATGCCCAAGGGCGTTCTGGAATACCTGGATATGGCAGTACTGATTATATGGAACAATTCTTTATGCCAATGCTGACAGCAATTGTGCCTGCGGCGGTTAATTTAATCGCACCAATCAGTGATGCATTTGTAAATCAAATCGATTTGGATAATAACACCGTGGTACAAAGTGGCACAATGCGTTCATCTGAAATGGCAAAAAATGAAATCATTACTGCATGGAATCAAGTCGCACAGAAATTATTGGTTGATATGATGGATAATACCGTACCACCATTTACAATTGCAGCGGGGACACGTATTACTGTATATTCACCGTCTGACTTAATGGTAACATGTGGCGCCCCTGGATCATCTGATAAAAAATGTGCGATTGCGCCATACGGTTCAGACAAACGTTATACGCACGCACATGATGCAACACCGAACTATGAAGATGGTTCATGGGTGGGTCAGGCACGTTCGTTCAATTTGGCAGAATATTGTACAGAACCAGATTCTAAAGGTAAACGAACAGCCAAAGAATCTTGTAAAGAACCGGGCGCATGTGGCGGGTACGATTATCGTACAGTGTTAATGTATTGCGAATCATTGACATATTCCACAAAGACCGAAATTAAACAAAAAGCATATCATGAAAGCGAAGTACAAAAGTATCAGGATACGTACGGTACAGACGGTGATAGAACAGATGAACAACAGGCCGCATACGATGAAATGATTGGTATCACATACGATGATGAAGGCTATGTTGAAAATCCATTTGATAGTTCATCTGATGCCGCCCCAGAAGAAGCAGTTCTGACATGTATGGACGGTTCGTTGCCAGATGCAAATGGATGTTGCGCCGGTGAAATTTATACAGATATGGGTGAAATGGGATTCAACTGTTGTCCTGAAACAGGTGGCGACTGTTTCCCACCAATTCTGTAATCAGAATACAAATCAATTTAAACCACCGTTTGGTGGTTTTTTTATTACAACATAACCAAAGGAGATAACATATATTTAACCACTATAAACACATACAGTACGCATTATTGCGTACTTTTTTTTACTGTATATCGATATATCAATAAAAAACCGATTCGTGACACATACCAAAAATACGAAATACGAATCAGTTTTCTGATTCGTGTTTCAACCATAGGTTGTAACATTTTACAAGGAATCTTTTCTTATTGTATATATCAATTTATCAACAAATAACAAAAACAAAAAGGAGAAAGAAAAATGACAGCAACAATGACAATAGCGGTATCCGAAAAATTTCAATCAGCAGAACAATTATGGTTCTGGTTCCTGTATTCTAAATCCGTACGTAATAACTTTTCACGATCGCATCATACACCAACCAAGCGACCATGTGAAATACTGGATGTAGAAACAATGATTACAAAATTGTATTTATCTGGGAAATTGTCTGATGAACAACTGACTGTCATGAAAAAATTTGGCGACAAACGCCGCGCACCGCATCAGCATATATGGAACGAAAATCGTGCCGCCACACAATGGCGCAACGCAATGACAGTTATTGAATTGGCAGCAAAAAAATCTGGATGGATTGATTAACAGGGGATACAGATATGATTATTATTGCTTTTTCTGACAAGACATCCAAAATTTTACCACAATTATTATGCCGTGGTATGAAACACACTGCGCCGATTGGCGTGTATCAAAATGGTCTGATTATGCACCAATTTATCAAACCCGGGAAAATAAAAAAAATACAATTAAATATGCGCGATATACGAATATTACAAGATAATGGTTGGCGATTTGTATATGTTACAGGCGACTTGTCGTATCAGTTTAATGGACACGGCGTAAAAACATGTGTACAGTTATCAAAACAGGCGCTTGGGATAAAGAAACGATACATACAAACACCAAATGCACTGTATAAATATTTATTACGTGATTAGTGGGCGAGTGTTAGTGATTAGTGTAAGTGGCGGAATAATTCTACATTTACTTATCATTTACACTAACCACTTGCACGCTTTATTTGCTTTGGTGTTTGATTATTTGCATTTGAATTATTCCAAATAAATTCGACACAGTCCAATACAGTACCAACCCCGCTGGCATCCATGCAAACATGATTGTAAATAATATCGGCATCCAGCGCATCATCTTTTGTGTCTGGGCAGCAATATCGTTTGTGTTTGTGCTTTTTGTTTGTGGGGTTTGCAAATACTGTTGCAACCACATGGTTGCACCCATCAATATCGGTAATATAAAGTATGGGTCCATCGCAGACAAATCTGATATCCATAAAAAGTGTGCATTACGCATCGGAACAGATACCAACAAGGCCTTGTACAATGCAAAGAATATCGGAATCTGAATCAGCATTGGCAGACAACCTGACATTGGTGTTGTCTTGTGTGTTTGATACAATTTCATCATTTCCATTTGCAGACGCATCTTGTCATTTGCATACAGTTTTTGAATACGCTGTAATTCTGGTTGCATCTTTTGCATTGCGACCATATTCGTATATGATTTACGTGTTAATGGCCACATTAACAAACGTAATAATATGGTCATGATAATAATTGCCAAACCATAATTCATTACAATATGATGTATTCCATTTAATAACCACAACATTGGACGTGCCAAGAACCAAAACCAACCGTAATCTATGGTTTCTGACAAACCTGTGATTTTATGTTCTGCGTTGTCCAGTACAGACTGTTCACGTGGACCTGCAAATATATTTGTTATTATTTTTGTATTCGCACCACTGGCCACAGGTACCGCACCAGTTGCCGCATCAGATACATATTTATCACCAGATTTCTTGATACGAATTGTTTGATCAGGACTGTCGATTGATGCAACTGTTTCCCAATACTGGTCAGCAAACCCAACAAAACCATTTGTTGTTGAATATGCGTATGATTTCTTGTCCAGTTTATGCCATGGCATATCTTCGACATCAGAATTAACATACGCAATCGCACCAGACGTTACACCAGATGCTGATTTCATATCATTTTCACGAACAATACGTACATACGGCGATACAGATATATTTTGTTTTGAATTATTCTGTATTGTATCTGTAATTGTTATTACATATCCGTCTGTATCAATTGTTCTGGTAAACTGAACACCATCACCATTGCGCCATGTATATGTGTTATCTGCAACACGCCATACAGTGTTCGCAACAGGTGCATTTGTTCCGCTGGCCAGGATGCCAACCTCGACATAATTGCCGGAACCTGATAACAAGGCTACCTTGTCTGACGCGTCTGATGACACATCAAATTTAGATAGTTGAATATCAGATATACGCAGTCCTTGGACAGTTGCGGTAATATCATCTGAACTGATTGTGTTTTGTGGTACAGCAGACAAATCGACAACAACTGTATCTTCGTTAACAGACCCAACATCTTGTTTTGGGGCATTGATTGTGCCAACCAACCACCATGCGGTCAAAAATACCAACAACCACCAAAAGAAACCTGACTTTCTTGTGGTTGCTTTCTGATTGGCGTTCCACTGATTAAACCCAGAATTATTATTCATATACTGAACCATGATTATTTACCACCCTTTACTGACATTATACATTTACGGCGTGCAATATACCAATTCAACAAGTACAACGCAACACCAACACAAATACAGATATCTGCAACATTAAATGCAGGCCAATGCCATCCACCAATGTGAAAATCAAGAAAATCAACAACCGCACCAAAACGCACCCTGTCAATCAGATTGCCAATCGCACCACCCGCAATCAACGCCAATGGTACACGTTCGTAACTGTGCGCCTTTTTAAACAAATAATATAAAATTGCACCGATAATTGCACCTGTGGCGACAACCAATACCAACGGCGCAGATTCACCCAGCGCACGAAACAACGAAAAAGATGCGCCCGGATTCCATGTAAATACAATGTTAAAGAAATCACATACATGCGCCATCAAATACGGCACAGGAACAATTTCCCACGCAGGACCAAACACAGGTACACCACCCGTGATTAAATAAAGTAATATAGACTTGGTCAGCATATCCAAGAAAATTGCGCCGAATATTATTGATAAAATTAAGCCTGTTTTTTTCATGATAACCTTTCCTGTTTATATAGGTTGAAATATAACAATATACAATATCAAAATCAAATAAAAAGTCCCCATTACAAATGGGGATTTTTTATCAGTCTTGTTTGTCTGAAATCACTGTGGATAATGCGGCATAATCATTATCACGCATGTCATCTAATAAATCTTGGATATCGTTGTCATTTACGCCAATGTGCGATAATACGCTGTATCCAATAAAGAACGATGATTCAATTGTTTCAGGCATCGCAACATCAACACCTTCGGCAATCAAGATTTTAGAATCTGCCAAATTACGGGCACGTGCAAAAATCTTGATGCGTGGCGCAATCGATTTTATCGTCAAGATTGATTTGCGTGCAGTCGTTGCATTATCTAATGCTACAACAACACTTTTGATTTTACGTGGATGCAATCCAAAATCACGCAATACATCTGTATTGGTCGCATCACCATATACAACATTAAACCCTTGTTCACGCCCCATCATCACAGCATTTACATCTAAATCAATCGCTATATACGGAATATCCTGGGCATCCAGCATTTGGCAGACAGTTTGACCAACACGACCAAAACCACATACAATCACATCCGGTTTAATTTGCGTTTCATCATCAATATTACGCCGTGATTTTTGTGGCAACAATTTTCCTTTGCGTTGTAAATAATCGTGCACGCACAGCAACAGCGGCGTTATCATAATTGATAAAACAATTATCGCTGTTAAAATTTCTTTGTGTGGGGCGGGGATTGCTTCTATTCCGCTGGCCTTCATTGTCTGCAACATCAGCAATGCAAATTCACCACCTTGGGCCAAGATTAGCGCAATCATTGTCGCATCTGGAATATTAACACCGCGTACACGTGCAACCATAAATATTGCAAAAAATTTGATAACAATCAGACCAACTAGGCCACCTAAAACAATATACCAATTACTTAATATCAAATCTAGATTCAGCCCCATACCAAGTGACACAAAAAACAATGCCAAAAACATTGTCGCATACGGGGAAATTTCCGCTGTAATTTGATGACGGTATATCGTTTCTGACATCAACATACCTGCCAAAAACGCCCCCAATCCAGATGGCAATCCCATCAAATCTATCAATACCGCCCATATAACAATATTCAGCATAACAGCCAACAAAAACGCTTCTTTGGATTTCACTTTTGCAACCTGACGCAACAGGGGTGTCATTACAAATCGACCAATCACAATAACAGACATAACCAATGCCACAGATATAACCGCAACATCAATTGCCGCAGCACCTAAATTAAATGTCTTGCCTGTCAGTACTGGCAACATTGCCAACAATGGAATCGCCAGTAAATCTTGGAATAATAATATAGAAAACGTCTGACGTCCCATATCTGTATTTAACTGATTCCTGTCTGTTAATAACTGTAAATCAGCAGACGTACTGGACATCGCCAACATCAAGGATATCATTATACAGCCCATTATCGTCCACTGTGTTACACCAACCAATAATGGAAACAGCATAACAACAACCATCAAAACCTGGGTTGCACCAAAACCAAATATCGTACGGCGCAAACGCCACAAACGCCGCATGTTAATTTCAAGTCCAATATTAAACCACAAAAACAATATGCCCAAGTCACCTAAAAATGACCAAGTTTCATTTAATTCAAACAAATTAAAGACATACGGTCCTGATAAAACACCTGTTAATAAAAAAGCAACCAATGCGCCAATCTTGGCAGAACGCAACAGATAAACCAGTACAAATACGATTGCGAAAAATAACAATATTGATACAGACATTGTTTAAATCCCCCTCTCCTAAGATTCGAAAATAATTATATCAAATTTTGTGACAATACTGCAAACATTTCTGGCGATAAATTTTCAGCACGTTCTGTCCCACTTAATCCGAACTGTTCCCAATTAACGTTTGGTATTATTGCACGTATCATCTTGCGCCGTTGCCCAAATAATTTTGCAGTTATTTTTTCAATTTTAGATAAATCTGAAATCGCAGATATCTTTGTCTTATTTGGAATAATTTGCACCACAGCAGACTGAACCTTGGGGCGTGGAACAAATGCAGTATTTGGCACATCAAATAAAATCTGTGCATCCGCAATCAATGATGTCAAGACCGCCAAGCGACCATAATGTTCATCCCCTGGACGTGACGTAATACGCAGTGCGACTTCTTTTTGAAACATTAACGTCAGTGACTTTATCTGTTCCCCATTTGCAATTTTTTGCAACCAACCAATCAATAATTCTGTACCAACATTATACGGTAAATTTGCACAAATCGCATATTCATTAAAACCCAATTCTGAAAAATTTACACGCAGTGCATCATCATAAATAACACTTAATTTACCATTTGAAGCATTGACAATTTGTGACAATATTGGGCTTGTAGTTTTATCTTTTTCGATTGCAACAACACGCTGTGCCCCAGCCAATAATATCGCACGTGTTAATCCACCTGGGCCTGGGCCAACTTCTACCACTGGGGTGGATTCAATATCAGGCACACTGCGTGCGATACGCCCAGTCAAATTTAAATCAAACAAAAAATTCTGCCCAAACTGTTTCTTGGGCTCTAATCCACAATCACGCATCATACTGGACACAGGTGGCAGGTTTTGAATATTGTCCATCATAATGATTTACGCCCCCCAAACGCCAATGTTAATGTTCCATCATCAAGATAATCTAAATCACCACCCAAAGGCACACCAGATGCCAGTTCTGTAAACTTAACCGACACATCATCACCAATCACAGACATAATATAGTGCTGGGTCGTCTTACCTTCGACAGTATTAGGTAATGCAAAAATAATTTCTGTTATTTTTTCGTTTTCTATTCTTTGCGCCAAATTTGATATATTTAAATCTTGGGGCAATACGCCAGATGCGCCAGACAACAATCCCCCAATAATATGATAGCGTCCATGAAACACCGAAGACTTTTCCAGCACCCACACATCTGACAAGTCACGAACAACACACAACTGACCATTTTGACGTGACATATCACGACAATATTCGCACGCCCCCGCCCCACGATCTGTTAATACACCACATGATGGGCATGGCGCAATATTTTCTGTTGCATCAATTATCGCAGATGCCAACGCAGCACCACGACCAGTTTTATCTTGCAACAACGCCAATGCAATACGTTGACCACCACGGGTTCCAACACGTGGTAATTTTGCAAATAACTTTATTAACTTTTCAATTTTTGGATTCATAACACACATACAATACTAATGAAAAACATAACTGTCAATACCATGCGATGTGGCAGATGCTTTTATTTTCTGGGCATCTGCATCAGACACACCATAAAGGCGCACACGATATAAACCCGCCCCATTTGGTTCAACAACCGCATTAACACCTAATTTATTTTTTATATTATTCGCATGTGTTTGCGCCGCAGACATTGATGAAAACGCACCAAATTGAATACCTGCGCCGCCCTTGACCACACTGGGGGTGGCAGACTGTGTATATTTTGGTGTTGCATTATTTACTGCGGCATTATATGCGCCAGACATTGTTGTTGGCTGTTGCGTATGGGTTTGTTCAATTGGTGCCACAGGCGTATTTACAGCCACAGGCACACTGCCATTATTTAACATTGCAAAACCACGATTTAACATCTGAACAGCAATATTTGCACGCACATCTTTGTTTTCTGCCCCCAACACCACAGACATTAAACGATTGCTACCACGATGTGCTGTTGCGACCAATGAATACTTTGATTTTTTAGTATACCCTGTCTTCATCCCATCACAACCATTGTATGACGTTAACAATCTGTTGCCGTTTGTATATGTCTTGCCATTATAAACCCATGATTTTATACCAAAGAAATGCCAATACTGTGGAAAGTGCTTGTACACAGCCATTGACAACAACGCAATATCACGCGCAGTTGACATATGATCATCGTTTGGCAGTCCAGATGAATTTTCAAAATTTGTATTTGTTAAACCAATTTCACGTGCAACACGTGTCATTAAATCTGCAAAAGATTCTTCTTGGCCACCCTTTAAATTTTCAGCCAACACACGTGCCACATCATTTGCACTGTATACCGCCACAGCCTTGATTGCATCTTCGACACGTATTTTAGAACCAGCCGCCAGTCCCAGTTTTACAGGTTCTGCATTTGCAGCCGCTTGTGACACAATTAAATAATCATCCAACGACAAACGATTGTGTTCCAGCGCATCAAACGTTAAATACAATGTCATAATCTTGGTCAGGCTTGCTGGATAGTTTAATTGATTTGCATTTTCTTGATATAAAACACGACCTGTATCCATATCTGCGACCAATGCAGCACGATATTGGGCAGCAAACGAATTTGCACATAAAAACAGCCCACATAAAAAAGGAATCATTCTTCTCATAAAAAAGATGATAGTAAAAAAGTATTTATCCGGTCAATCAATAAATATTATCTGACGTTCGATTCTGAAATATGTTGCACACTTAAATCCTTCTTGGCGGCATTGATTACAACTTCATATCTTTTAATTTTTGCAAAAAATTCCTTGGCATTTATAGACAGTGCCGGTGCACGTCCAAACTTCATCGCAAAGAACATATATTGAATTATTATTGGGTCTGAAACTTTTACACGATTAACCATTTTTTCAAAATCAGCCATATTATCTGTCTTGATAAAGTTCACCAACTTTTTAACAATATCAACCTGACGCAGGTTCAGTTTTTTTATATCATCAATCGCACCATCACGCATATCAAAAGATGGTATATCTATTATCTTGCCACCTTTGATATTTCCAGGATGCGTATCACGCACAATAATCCCCTTGGTTAAATATGCAAAATACATCTTTATCATCGCATCTTCAAAACTGCGTGCGGTATCGTGTTCTACAAAATCAGACAACACCCATGAATATTTACGATTATTATATTCAAATACTGCGCCCATATATGCACGATTTAATAAACCCTTGGCGCGTTTCTGCATAGGGATAACATCCAGTTCACCATTATACGATGCATTTCGATTTATTTTTAACGCAAATATTTCAGAACCAATTTCTAGTTTATAAACACTGCCAATAGAACCACTGGCGATATATTTTAATTTAACGGGCTGACCAAACAAATTTGGGGCTGATAATTTTATATTATCCCGGTACGACCAATGTTCTAATTGTGCATGAAAATCTGTTGCAATCCGATTTATAAATTCATTAAATTGTATGGTTGCAGACTTAATATCTGCCCCATCAATATACTTGAACAATTGTGGTGGCAAACTGCCCATTGTTTTATGAATTTTGCGATTAAATTTTTTCATGTATTGATTATAGCATATATTTTACAAAAATAAACCCGCCAAATGGCGGGGATTGTTATTTTGTTTTTTGATGAATACTATCTATAAAATTCACTGTTTTTGCCTGTTGGCTTTCGTATTCTTGGGATGCTTTTTGAACCTTGGCATCTGATGAAGTTTTTACTTTTTCTAACTGTTGATATTTTACATATCCAACCGCAACACCAGATGTCAGTGCCGCATAAATATAGGCTGTTGCAAAAATCAACCTGCCTTGCGGCAGGTATTTCAAGCTGTTTTACTTAATGCCAAGATGTTATTTTGTAACATTTGCTTAATTTGTGTACGTTTTTGGTTTGCGGTATAACTTAAAACAGAATTAACAACCTGTTCTGAAACAAAAGCTGTTGATGGGCAAGGCTGATTAACGCAATCTTCTGTGGAAAAGAACATAAAGTTTGCATATTCATTCACAGTATTTATGTGTATCAAACCAGAATTATTGGTTCTTTCTATACTGCTTTCTTTTTTAGGCTTATATGTATAATTCGTGACAACTGCCATATCAGATATATTCATGTACAATTCTTTTAAAAATTTATTTGCAGCATCTACACTTCTGAATCTTTTATGTTTACGCTTTTCTGTATAGCCCGGGTGAAACCATCTATAATCAACATACGAAATTTCGTACACGTCTTTTTCGGTTTTTGATAAAGTTATAGAGCATACTTTTTTCGCCATGGCAAACTCCTTTGTCTATTATCACACCCTCAATATAACACAAAACACACTATTGTCAATTCGCTTTTAATTCTCCAATTTGATTGAGCATAAAATCTTAATAAAAAATCCCCAATCTGGGGAAATTTCAGCGTGTTCTTACGGTATCTGTAAAGTTTATTGTGTTTGATTTGTCTTGCATTTGTTTTCTGGTGGCCTCTATTTCAGAAACAGGTATCGCTTTATTATTACGTTTATATTTTATTCCGGCAACCAACAATGTCGTCAACATTACAGCAAAAAATACATCTACCGCCACCCCCCTGGTCCAATCCCAAGTAACACGTTGTTTATATTTTAATTGTTTTTTTAAATCATTGTTCATTGTTTCTTTTACCTTGTCTTCACAATAAAAAAACCGCCGGGGGTCGGCGGTTTGAAAACTGGTTTTTATATCACAACTGGATTTATTCTGGCGACGACCTACTCTTCCGTGGCTTAAGCCAAAGTACCATCGGCGATACGGGGTTTCCCTGTCTGGTTCGGGATGGAACAGAGGGTGGCTCCCGCTCAATAATCACCAGAATAAATCCAGCGAAC
>JAGBCZ010000035.1 GCA_017937735.1 Alphaproteobacteria bacterium
CAAGGTGACGACATATGGTTTTGGGCTAATGCTATATTAAATGATACAAAAATACAAATGATAAAGAAAAGATATAACCCAAAAATAATTGACGGGACACAAGAAACTGCTTTATGGATAGAGAATCTAAACAATAATAAAAATGATCAATATATTGCCAACATCATAGAAAAACACCCACGTATATTGACTATCTTGTTAGAGGAAATAAAAATGTTAAGAAAATCTTATTTGTTTTTTCCATACTATTTATTAGCTAACTTATGGTTAAAACTGATATCTATTCCCCTTGCAAAGAAGAAACTCAAATAAAAAAATCCCCAGAATTGGGGATTTTTTAATGTTCTTCGCCAATGTGTTCTGGTTGATATATTTCAACGTCACGGGTCATCGACAAGAATTTATCTGCACGGCGTGACGGCAATTCAGATGCTGGAATTTCTTGCAGTTCTGTAATATGTTTTGCAACAGAATTTGCCAACAGTTCCATTGTCGTCTGCCAGTCTGTGTGTGCGCCACCAGCCGGTTCTGGGATAACTTCGTCAATAACGTTCAAATTTGCCATATCCTTGGCCGTCAATTTCATTGCCGCCGCCGCAGTTGCCTTGAACTGATTATCACGCCATAAAATGCTGGCACATGATTCGGGGGCAATAACAGAATATATCGCATTTTCCATCATCAACACACGGTCGCCAGTACCAATCGCAATCGCACCACCAGACCCGCCCTGACCAACGTTAACCGCAACATACGGCGTTGCAACAGATAACCCCATCGCAATAGATGATGCCACAGCCTGGGATTGACCGCGTTCTTCGCCTTCACGGCCCGCAAATGCACCGGCCGTGTCAAACAGTGAAATTATTGGTAAATTAAACTTTTCTGCCAGTTTCATCATACGCTGGGCCTTGCGATAGCCGTCTGGATTTGGCATACCGAAACGGTGTTTTTGTCTGGTTTCAATCGTGCGCCCTTGTTCCTGACCAATGATTACCGCAGGAATTCCACGCCAAAAACCAATACCAGATCCCATCGCCGCATCTTCGGCATATAATCTGTCGCCTGCCAGATATGTCCAACAATCAACAATGCCGTCAATATAGTCTAAAAAGTGCGGTCTGTTTTCATGACGTGCAAGCAAGACTTTATCATAGGCTTCGTTCTCGCCCATGCCACGAATCTTTTTAGAAATATCATGTTCTGGTGTTTTTACACTTATTTGCTTGGCATCGTGCGGCTGTTTCGTTAATACCTGCAAAATATTTGCAATTTTTTCATGCAAATCACCACGGGCAACAACCATATCGACCATACCATGTTCATACAAGTAATCCGCAGTTTGGAAATTGCTTGGTAATTTTTCACGAATATTTTGTTCAATTACACGGCGACCTGCAAAGCCAACACGTGCGCCCTTTTCTGCAATATGTATATCGCCCAGCATCGCAAACGATGCACTGACCCCACCAAATGTTGGATCTGTTAACAGCACAATATACGGAATACCATTTGCGTGCAATTTATTCACCGCAACCGTTGTGCGTGCCATCTGCATCAAAGATAAAATATTTTCTTGCATTCTGGCGCCACCACTGGATGTAACCATGACAAACGGTCTGTTTTCTGAAATCGCATGTTCAATCGCTGCAACAATCGCATCGCCCGCAGCACGTCCCATAGACCCCATCATAAAATAACCGTTCAATACACATACAGTTGATGGAACACCACCAATCGTACCATCCGCAGTCGTTACAGCATCATAACACCCTGTTTCAGCACGTGCATCATCCAGTCTTGATTTATATGTAACCCTGTCTTCGAATTGCAATGGGTCATCCGACACATTTGGCGGCGTTAAGCGTTCCCAAGAATTGTCATCAAACAATAAATCAAAACGCTGCTTTGGACTCATAATGAACGCACGACCACAACGTGGGCAAATATACTTATTTTCTTTATAGTCTTTATAATAAACCAGCTGGCCACAAGATTCACATTTTATCCACAGTAATCTGCGAACACGTTCGTAACGTTCACGATTACGATTTTTTATGCCAGACTTTTTACCAAATAACATAGTTATTATCCATTCATCTTTTTTGTTAATTCACGACTTGGCTTGAACAATATTGTCGTACTGGCAGGCAGGGGCATTGGCTGGCCTGTGCATGGATTGTATCCAATTTTAGTCGCACGTGCACGTGGTTGAAATGTTCCAAAACCACGCACCTCGATTCTGTCGCCATTTGCAACAGATTCAATAATATGATCTGATATTGTATCCAGCATTGCCGCAGCGTCTGATGAACGCATATTTTTAAAACGAACTTGTATTGATCTTACTATGTCTGAACGCTTCATGTTTTATTCCTTTATCTTACCCGTACATTATTGAATTCTTATCACATTTTATCAAGAACAAAGTTAATTATCCGATATGAAATGCTTCCTGTAACCCACGGGCTATTTTTTTGATATCATCACAGCATATAAATCAAGGATTTTATCATGTCGGATTCACTGCCAAAAATGCCACAAATCGGCGATGTTGCGCCGGAATTTTATGCCAGCACAACAAATGGACAAATACACTTTCCGCACGACTTTCACGGTAAATGGATTGTTTTCTTTTCGCATCCATCAGATTTTACCCCTGTATGCACAACGGAATTTATACAATTTCAGCGTGAACTGCACGAATTTCAAAAAATAAATACCCAATTGGTTGGGCTGTCTGTGGGCGCATTATCATCACACTTGGCCTGGTTTGATGCAATCGAAAAAATACCAGATGGTATAAAAATAACATTTCCGTTAATCGATGATTTAAATATGAAGGTCGCAAAACTATACGGGATGATTCAACCAAACGCATCTGACACACACGCTGTACGTTCAGTGTTTATCATAGATACCCAATCTGTTATTCGTGCGATATTGATTTATCCTGCTGTCTTGGGACGAAATATAGACGAAATAAAACGTATGGTCACAGCATTACAAACAGCAGATATGTTTGGTGTTGCAACACCTGTGAACTGGATGATTGGCGATGTTGTATTGTCCCCTGCCCCAAACACAGCAGCAAAAATGCGCAAAAATAAAACACCATGGTTTTTAACGTACAAAAAATTATCAAAACGAGAAATATATGATAAAATTCAAAACAAAATTAACACAAAGAAATAACCCCGGCAGTGATAACCCTGTATTTTATTGGTTTAAAATACCAAAGGAAAGTCGTGTATGTCCAGCGGCACACCGTCACGTTCAGGATTCCACTGAAACAATTCCATCATAACTGTTTTATCGGGATTAAATTTGACACCTTCGGCCTTTAACTGGCGGTATTGTTCCGCCGCAAATCCACAGCACAATGAACCATCCTTGAATACAACACGATGCCACGGCAGATGCCATGATGCACGATTATTTGACGCATAGCCGACAAAACGTGCGCAACGTGGTCGACCAATCATTTGTGCAATTTGACCAAATGTTGCCACACGCCCAGAAGGGATACGTGCAACAATATCATAAACCTGTTCATTAAACGTTTTTGCCATGCGTTATATGGTATATTTTTATAATAAAAAGTCAAACATTTGGTCTTGCAAAATAATCCCACGCTATTTATAATGACCGACACGGAGACGTGGCAGAGCGGTTGAATGCGCGCGACTCGAAATCGTGTATACGGCAACCCCGTATCAAGGGTTCAAATCCCTTCGTCTCCGCCAAAATTAAAATTTTAAAAATCGAAGTTCACAAGATTTTTATAGATTTTTGTTGTTGTGTATCGAGGACAGGAATTCGTCTCCGCCAGAATTAAAATTTTAAAAATCCCCACATTTGGGGATTTTTTATACTTCGAAATTATAATTTTTTACAGAACGGACGATTGCATTAACAATCTTGTCTTGATGGTCAGATGATTTTAACAGTTTTTCTTCGGATGAATTTGACAGGTGCCCGATTTCTAATAATGCCCCCGGCACTGTTGAACGCAACACAGCAAATGGCGCATGGCGTACATCTGGTCCTGGTTGCTGGGTAATAGATGCCTTTTTAAATGATTTTGCACATCCGGTGGCGTATTCTTCACTCATTTCCGCAACAGCGTGTTGTTGCAACGAAGATAATGCAATACGGATATTTTCTTCGAATTCTGTGAAACCTTCGACCCCGATTTTGTCGGCGGCATTTTCAGCATCTGCTAGTTTTTTAGCCTCTTCGTCCGATGCCTTTTCAGATAGTGTGTAAATTGAAAATCCCTTCATATCACGTTTTGGATTTGCATTTGCATGCAATGATATAAACAAATCTGCCTTTTTCTTTTCGGCGATTGATGCACGTTCTGCCAATTTTAAATATCTGTCATCACTGCGTGTCATATACGTCTTAAAACCATTGGCATCTAATTTAGATTTTAGTTTTTTTGCAACAGATAGAACCACATCCTTTTCACGGGTTCCGCCACGACCAATACAGCCGGGGTCCTTGCCACCGTGGCCTGCATCAATCACAACAATATATTTACGTGCCGCAGTTATTGCTGTTGTCGGTGCCGCAGATGCGGTCGTATATTCCGGAACAGTGCCATATTCGGATGCAACATCTTTTTTCTGAACAGGTGGGGTGCCCGCAGAAAAATCTAGAACCAAGCGATAATCACTATCACCATTGGGTGACAATACCATTATGTTGTTTTTCGAAATCTCTGATATCGGTTTGCGCAGTGTTGCAGTTATCTTTAATGTATCGCCAACCTGCGTCTGTGTAATAC
Source organism: Alphaproteobacteria bacterium (assembly GCA_017937735.1). The sequence goes on from JAGBCZ010000035.1 coordinate 4,793, forward strand.
CAGAAACAAGTGACCCAGATGCCAACTTTGGCGATATAGAATTATTCGCAGATGTATTGGATAAATTGATTACAAGTTGATTTGTTGGATACGACAAATTGTACGTTGGACGATTAACTGTTTCAATAACAAGACGTGTTTTATTATTTGGTTGAATACCTGTGCGCAAAGATTGTAATGAATTACGTGCAGCAAATGCAACACGTGGCAACAACGATATCGCCAGTGCGGAAAAACCTGTAAATTTTAACGCATCACGCCTGCTGAATTTCATACGAATTATTATATCAAAAAACACATCTGCGTTCAAGTATATTTCAGGAAAGAAAACCGCCAAATGGCGGTTTATTTTATTTATTTACTTACACAATTTGCAAATGACTGCGCAACCAACGATTGTTCTTGCTGTGTCATTTGTGCGACAGGCACAACATAACATCTGGCACTGTCACGCAAGATAAACACCTTGGTTCCACGTGTGTATGCACGTTGCATATCATCCATTTGCGCACTGGTTAAAAATGCATTTTGTGTTGTTGGCGCATTACTTAAACCAGCCATTACAACCTGGTATGCATCTTGGGCATTATATACTTCTGATCTGGATGTTAATTCCATCCAAATAGACTGGTTTTCATACGGATTTTCAACACGTTGATTTGTTGTTGGGAACGCCGCACCAACCGCCATTGCAGCCACAGTCTGTAAAGTTGATGGTTCATTTGACACACTGTGCGCAACTGTATTTAACTGTAAATTATCGCCACAGGCCAAATTCATACGATTTGTATATCCAGCCAACACCGCATCAACAGCCGCCTGCCAGTCTGCGCCCTTGTTGTTCATATCCAGATTGACAATTTTTTCTGCCCAGCCCCAGATATTAGAACCAACATTACCAGCGTTTGCAAAACGAGTTACCATTTCTGCACTGCCCCCTGGGACACCAGCACCACAATAGTCAGTTAATTGTGTTGTTAACATACTGCTTGTTTCGTTGCCATACGCCAATGCAACAGAATGACATGCCATTGCCGCTTCTAATTCTTGACGGCGTTGCAAGCATAAATCAGAATGTGATTTAGACAACTGTTCTGCCATATTTGCCATTGATAAATACGACATCAATTCTTGCTGAACATACGATGGGCATAAACGTGCAGCAGTGTTCATCCCCCCCATTCCATTACGGGTATTTGCACCATACTGGGGCAACAAGATTTCAGTATCTTTCTGCAAACACAACAAAGCATAGTTATACAATTCTGTTTCTGTTGCATATTTACACTTTGACGTTGTTTGCCCAGGCACCACGGTAACATCACCACAATATTCAGATAAACACGCAAAAATCTTTTCACGGCACGCAGTGTCAACATCCGGCTGTGTCACCATATAGTACGTATTACGTTGATTTGTTTTATACGCATTTGCCAGTCCAGCATTACCGCGCAGACCGTTACCCGCCGTTGGTGTTTGAATCACAATACCACGTGCAGCATCCGCACCACCAACAGTCCCAGCATTTACAGCATCAGCCGCATTTCCAATAAAACACGCACCAATCAGGCCAAAAATATACAGAAATTTGTTCATATAAATCCCTCTCATTAAGATGATTCTATCACATAAACACACAAAAGGCAAACATTCATTTGATTTAATAAAATTAAATGATATGATAATCGTCATGATTATAACTAATGAAGTTTTACAGCAAATATGTGACGACATTTCTGCCGTCAGGGGGTTTCTTTGACCCCGATAAGTTACAGGCGCAAATTTCCGAACTGGACACACAGGTAAACGCCCCTGATTTATGGGACAATCCGGATGCGGCACGTGGAATTTTACAGAAAAAATCTGCACTTGAAAAAACATTAAATGAATTAACCGCGCTGGAAACAGAATATAAAAATCTGTCCGAATTGTATGAAATCGCCCCAGATGACCCAGAAATCACTGATGCAATAGAAGCACTTGCAAAAAATGCCCACCAGGCAAAATTTATTACTTTGTTTCGCGAGCCAGCGGACAAAGACGGTGCGTTCTTGTTTATTCAGGCCGGCGCAGGCGGGACCGAGGCGCAAGACTGGGCGCAGATGATGTCACGCATGTATGCCCGATGGGCAGAACGCCATGGCTTTACTGTCGAAGTTATCGAAGAACACGAAGGCGACACAGCTGGCATTAAAAATATTACATATCGCATATCAGGCGAACGTGCATACGGTTGGTTAAAAAACGAAATTGGCGTTCACAGACTGGTTCGTATATCGCCCTTTAATGCAAATGGCAAGCGTCAGACCAGTTTTGCATCTGTGGATGTATGGCCTGATATTGACGACACAATCGAAATCGAAATAAACGAAAAAGATTTGCGTATTGATACATATCGTGCATC
>JAGBCZ010000036.1 GCA_017937735.1 Alphaproteobacteria bacterium
AACCCCACCATTACCAGCGGTGGAATAAAATGAAGCGGTTATTGTTTACTATATTTTGTATATTGTGTTGTGGTGTGTGTAATTCTGCCCAGATTGTAAATGTAGAATACATACACAAACTGATTGAACAACAGTATGGGATAAGTGTACCGTATAACAGCGACCTGACCAATCCGCAAGTTGCGGCGAATATGAAATACCTGCTGACGACCATTGATGCGGCAAACAGTATATTAAACGGTGAACAGATAACAGATTATGGCAACAGTGAATATGCAACAACTGTTGCGACAGATACAGATGCGACATTGGAAATGGTGCGTGATCATATTCGTGATTATAAATTCTTTGCGACCACCACGGCGGACACGACCAGTTTCAGTTTTAGTATAAGTGCATCTGGTGTGTTTCATATTGACTGGGGTGACGGTACCCGCCAATCATATCGCAAAACGAACACGACCGCCACGACATACAGCCATGAATACGCCACCGCCGGCGAATATGTGATAAAGATTGGTGGATACAGAACTGGTGGTGGTTCGATAAGCTTTGCCAATAATAAAAACCTTGGCAAAATAGATGGCAGTCTGGGTGCGATATTTTCCACAATAAAAAACAAAAACGGCACAGTCAGTAATCCGAGTTTTCAGCGCTTGTTTTATGGTTGTACCAATTTGTCTAGTACAATTCCGGCAGATTTATTCAAGGGAATTTATGGCCAGCCAGCAACGAATATGTTTTATTTTAGTTTTTTTGGTGCGAAAAATCTTACAGGTGAAATACCATCAGGTTTATTTGGTGATTTGTATGGCAACCCCACACAATCTTTATTTCAGCATACTTTTAACGGTTGCAGTAATTTGACCGGCAATATACCCAGTAACCTGTTTGGTAAATTATATGGGCAAGCATATCGCTGGACATTTTATGGAACATTTGCTGGATGCAGTGGCTTGACTGGTTCAATACCTGAAAATTTGTTTGGGGATATATATGGTGATCTAAGCAAAAATACATTTTCCGCTACATTTTCCGCATGTTCTGGTTTAACTGGTCCGTCTGCGAAAATCAATGGACAGTATTTATATGAAATTTGGCCAGATGCAACAACAGATCAAGTTGGTAGTATGTACAGTAGGGCGACTGGCCTGACCGATTATGCAGATATACCAAGTAACTGGAAATAACAGAAAAAACTTGACTTTTTTGTCAATTTAGTGTAGTATATAAGATATCAAAACGGCATCGTTCGATGACCGAAATCTCCAACAAAGGAATATTTTATGCATATTAACGAATTAAAGGCTAAATCGCCACAGCAGTTGCTGAAAATGGCAGAAGATATGGGTATTGAAAATCCATCACAATTAAACGTGCAACAGTTGCGTTTTGCGGTTATGCGTGTGTTTGCCGCAGATAAAAAAGTTATTTTAATCGGTGATGGTGTGCTGGAACGTATGCAAGATGGTTTTGGATTCTTGCGCGCCCCAGAATCTAATTATCTGGCAGGACCCGATGATTTATACGTGTCGCCAAATCTGATTAAAAAGTATGGATTAAAGACAGGTGATTATATCGAAGGACAAATTCAGGCGCCACAAAATGAATCTGAACGCTATTTTGCGTTGGAAACAATCGAACGTGTTAATGGTGATAATCCAGAAAAATTAAAACATCGTGTGTCTTTTGATGATATGACGCCACTGTATCCTGATGAAATGCTGAAAATGGAAGTGGTTGATGATAAAGACAAAGGACGTAACTTGTCTGCACGTGTTATCGATTTGATTTCCCCAACGGGTAAGGGGCAACGTTCGTTGATTGTTGCGCCACCACGTACCGGTAAAACAGTCATGTTGCAAAATATTGCACACAGTATTGCAACAAACTATCCAGATGTGAAATTGATTGTGTTGCTGATTGATGAACGTCCCGAAGAAGTTACAGATATGCAACGCAGTGTAAAAGGCGAAGTAATTTCATCTACGTTTGATGAACCGGCTGCACGTCATATTCAGGTTGCAGAAATGGTTATTGAAAAAGCAAAACGCTTGGTCGAAGCAGGGCAAGACGTTGTTATTCTGTTGGATTCTATTACACGTCTGGGTCGTGCATATAATACATGCGTTCCATCCAGTGGCAAGGTGTTAACGGGTGGTGTTGATGCGTATGCGTTACAACGTCCAAAACGTTTCTTTGGTGCGGCACGTAATATCGAAGGTGGCGGGTCACTGACAATCATTGCAACTGCGCTGGTTGATACTGGTTCAAAAATGGACGAAGTTATCTTTGAAGAATTTAAAGGTACAGGTAACAGTGAAATTATCTTGGATAGAAAATTGTCTGATAAACGTGTTTATCCTGCGATTGATATTACAAAATCTGGTACACGTAAAGAAGATTTGCTGGTTGGTAAAGATGTTCTGTCAAAAATGTACGTGTTGCGCCGTATTATTAACCCAATGGGTACATTGGAAGCGATGGAATTCTTGCTGGACAAGTTAAGATTAACCAAGACGAACGATGATTTCTTTTCGTCAATGAATCAATAATAAGAACGCCCATTGGGGCGTTTTTTTATGGGGTAATCATGAATAGAGTATATTTTATTGGGGCGATATTGGTCGCCTTGGGTTTTGTATTTATGGCTGGGCGTAATAACGGCATGCAAAAATGTCAGAAAAATGTAACGCAAAATGTATTGCAACAACAATCGGAAATTATTCAGATAAAGGAGAAAGTAAATGCGGAAACTGTCGCTAGTCGGACTGATGATATTCGTAAGTGCCTGCGCCAGAAATACACCATCGCAGATTGATTCTTGTGTGAAAATACAATGCACACCGATATTTGGGCGTTCTGGTGATTGGGGTGTAATCAGTGATGATTTGGCACGAAATATATATCGGCATAATAAATTATGTGAAGAATATAATAAAAATTGACAACGTTGTATTTTGTGTTACTGTTGCCTTATGTTAACAAATACCGAGATTTTATCACAAACACGAAATAAACCGCATCCAAAGCATGCTGGCCTGACCAAGTATTTTAAACATAATTGGACACCTGAAACGTATCTGATACAGGATATTGTCTATCAATGCAATGTTTTTGGCCGGGTGGGGGAATTGCCACCACAACTGCGTGCGCGTGTGCCACGGGAACAAATCGCACAGGTTACAGCAAAATTTCATGACTGTGTGGCAAAATTTATAGCGGATTACTATAATAATTTTATGCAAGTAAAATGTCATATAGACTGGGATATGGAACGTGGAAAACGTGTGTCTGCATATAAATTGTCTGATATCAGTGAATTATTTGGTACAGATTGTATATTAAATGGTCGTTCAATTTCGGCTGTTGGGCATTTGCGTCCGTGGCGTGGGGCGATTGGGTTTGTGTATAAGTTGTCTTTTCCAGAAATAAATGCAGATTATGCATTAAAAATTTTTAGTAGAGATATGGATGATTTTGGCTTGTTTTGTCATGGGCCTTGGTTTGAAATACCAACGGCGTTCGCAGCCAATCATGCAGAACCAAATCGTAATGTTCCGATATATCTGGCATCGTTGCGTGATGAATATTATATGCTGTCCAAGTGGGCAGGTGATGCGCCAGATGATGTAAAACAGACAGATAAAAATTATGTTATATTTCATACATCTGTATGTGATAACAGATCCAGCAATTATCGCAAGGGGCGCAGAATTGACTTTGGAAATACAAAGTTAACTTTTTATGGCAAATGTTCATACAAAGAACGCAAATTGGCCAGGCAAATTATTGCAGGTGATGTCGCAGCCGTTGAAAAACATATACGTGGCATCAACAATAAACTGGAATACAAAAACATGGACAATTTGGTGAAAAAAATCGTTGATGAAATGTACTTAACCCCGGAAATGATTGCGTTTTTGGTTGCCCGTGAACGATAGTCTATTCCATCGCAATTTTAATTAAATCGTGAACAATTTGTTCACACATCTTGTCGCCATTTGGTGAATATTCAACAAATTCAAAACAATATGCATCATGGAAAGACCGTATTAACGTTTTTGCCATTTCAAATGTTATGCCGCCTGATTCTGGAACCAAAACATCGGAAAAATATTTTGGGTCGATTGCGTCAAAGTCAAAAGATACAACGTATGGTCTGTTCCCAATTTTCTGTTTAATGTTGGATATAATTCGTTCGATATCAAATTCGTTGGTTATATCACGGGCAAAAGAAACGCTAATATTATTCTGTGTAATGAATTCGATTTCGGCAGGCTCAAATGCACGTGTGGCAATGTAAAATACATTTTTTGGTTTTAATACAGGCACCTGGCGTGGTATCGTCATCCATCGTGCATCACCATCGCCCAGTAATGCGCGTACGTTGGTGCCATGTGGTGCGCCAGATGCCTGGGCCTTGGATGATTCTGGGGTGTGTATGTCCAAGTGCGCATCAATATACACCAGACATAAATCTGTGTTCAAATTATCGGCAACTGCGCAAAAATGTCCAAAGTTTACAGAATGGTCCCCACCAATCATAACATGTGGTTCTGTCGGTGTTTTTGTATAAATATGCTGCTGAATTTGAAAGTTTTCACCAAATCTGTCGTTTGCGCATTTTGCATAATCAAATGGTTCAGGTGTTACAAACGTCCAATCTGTGTTTGGGAACATTTTCTGAACAACCCTTGGGGCCAGTGCAGGGCCGTCATTTATTATTTCTTTGGTTGCACCACGACCATATTCAATACCTAAAAAACATTTCATTTGTACGATTCCACTATACTTTCTGCTGCGCTTTGTATTGCGTATAAATATTGTTCGTATGCCGCACAGTCACGTGATATTTCAGAACGATACGCATCACGCAGGTTTGTTGCCATGTAATAACAGCCCTCTAAATGCTGGGCGCAGAATTGATGGCCGGTTGCAAATGCGTTTTGCCCACGAACACGGCTGTCTAAATCTGTCCAGTTTATGCCAGATAGTGCGCTGTCTATATTTGTCCAAGAATTTTCACCGTAATATTTGCCGACATTGTTCATCCAGTATTCGTTCATTTCACTATCAGACCATTGGTTGGCAGTTTTTAATGTTAATATTTGTGTAATAAGTGAATCAATCTTGTTTTGATATTTTGCATCAATTTGTGACAACTTTGAACTGCAATAACAGCGGTTATATGCTGTGTTTGTACGTTCGCAATAACTGTTCATACAGGCTGCGTAATCTGCCAAACAACGGGCAGAAGATACACGTTCATTTGATTCAGAATAATATTGCTTTTGATTATTATAGTACGTTTCATTGTTATTTGTGCGTTTGGTTGTGTTTCTGGCACGTGCAGGTGTGCCAGATACCCCAGAACGTGCAACAACACGGCGCCCTGATGTGTTTGCAGATGGCATTGCGCCAACACGTGCCGAACGTGCTGGTATCATTTGTTGTGCGGTTCTGCGTTGTGTTGATGTGCTGGCCGTGCGTTGCGGGGCAGATACCTGTGGACGTGGGACGACACGTCTGCCAGCATCCAGTTTTGTCGTTTTTACAACAGTGTTAATTGGGTTCAATGATTGTGATGTTGTGACCCCTGGATTCAGATTAGTCCGCATCTGATTATTCATGTACGGATACATATAATTGTAATTATATCCAGTTGTATTGGTCAACTGCGCATCACGGGTTGCAGCGCCGGCGCCATGTACAGCACAGAATAGGGTAAAAAAACAGATAAAAATCCTTCTCATTTCATGACTATGATAGAAAAATTAGATAAATCAGACAAGCATAAAATAATTTAATATAAAGATTTGCATTTTAAAAAAATGTTGTTATAATAGACTTCGTTTCGGGGTGTAGCTCAGTCTGGTAGAGTGCTTGGTTTGGGACCAAGATGTCGAAGGTTCGAATCCTTTCGCCCCGACCAGAGATAATAATAGACGTGTGTTCGGCACACGTCTATTTTTTATATCCCAGAGTTCTGCGGGGTTGCGGGTGATGTTTTTTGATGTGTGCAAACGGATGTGTTTTTGCGGATGCAAAAATGCATAAACAAGCCCCATTTACATCCAATGGGCTTTTTCGCACTGCCAGTTCGTGGGGGATTATAATTGATTTTTTGCCGCCAGCGCATACAGTTCATCAATACTGCATCCCAGTTTGCCATCCATAATCTCGTTCAATACATTTGGATTCATGTACGCAATGCTTAGATAGCGGTATGCGGTGCGGTTTGATATTTTGTCGGATTTCATTATTTGGGTTATAGAACCAGTTTGTTCATAAATTTTACGATATTTGAATGCGGTTGCAATCGCATGCATTATTAGGTGGTTATTGTGGGTTACAGTAATTGCGTTGTTGTGATTGGTCTTGCGTATGATAATTGGTGCCTTTATGATGATTGTGTTATTGACGATCGTATAATCCATAGTGTTAAAATTTTGATTTATAAAACCTGTGGTTGAATATCGGGTTAGATTTTCATTGGTTGTGTTCAAGTATATGGTTAACAAGTTGTCCGTATAAATAACTTTTTCAATAAGCGTTCTGAACAATTCTTGTTTGCGTTCAAACAGCATTGTATTTATATCGATGCTTTTCAGGATTGTTTTGGTGGATTCAGGTAACGTGTTCATATCACTGTTCAAAAAATCTGTGATTTTAGTACTGACGATTTCATCAACAGTTGGTGCAGACATATAAAATCCTGGGATTGCGTAATAGTATTTATCGCCTTTGCCGCGATTAAGTGTCATTTGATTTATGAAACGCTGGCCGTTTGTATCAAATAATTTTCTGCTTAGTAGGTTTGCGGAACTGCGTGTGTTTTTATGGCGATGATTTGCGTTCTTTTCCAGTGCTTTTTGGACTTGATCGAACAATTCTTGGGTGATTATTGGTTTGTGTATCCCGTCAAACACTTCATTTGTTTTTTTATGTGTGATTTTGCCAATGTATACTTTGTCCCGTAATATACGATGTAAGATGCTGGGGTATAATTCCCCACCACCGTGCGGTGTGCCGTTTTGTGTTATCCAGTATTTATTTTTTATCCCGTTTTTTCGCGCGTATTGTGCCAATTCAACCACAGATTCTAATTCTAGATATTTTTCAAACAGATGTTTTACTGTTTCTGCTTCGGTCGGGTTGATAACCAGTTTTTTGTCTTCCAGATTGTACCCCAATGTTGGTAATCCGCCAATCCACATTCCTTTTGCTTTGCTGGCATATAATTTATCGCGAACACGTTCACTGGATACTTCACGTTCAAATTGGGCAAAGGACAACAACATATTTAGTGTTAATTTGCCCATGGAATTTGATGTGTCAAATGATTGGGTTATTGATACAAAATTTGCATTGTGTTTTTCAAAATATTGCATCATTTTGTGAAAATCTAGTATGGAACGTGATAGGCGGTCGACCTTGTACACAACGACTGTATTTATCAATCCATGTGCCATATCTGTCAGCATTTGTTGTAATGCAGGTCGGTCCATTGTGCCACCAGAAATTGCGGCATCTGAATATGTTTTGACATATTCCCAACCATTAAATGCCTGTGATGCGATATATGCTTTACAGGATTCTTCCTGATTTTGCAGGGAATTAAATTCTAGTTCTAGTCCATGTTCTGTGGATTTTCTGGTATAGATTGCGCATTTAATTTTTTGCATTGTGATTTCCTTTTTACAAGGCCGAAAAAGTCTGGCCCAGATACCTTGAAACCCGCAATTGCACGTGCAACAGCAGATAATGTTTTGTACATTTTGTCGTGATACAGGAAATATCCGTCAGCGACCAATACGGTATGGATTGTCCCGTGAAATTCTTTGGTCATCGTTTTGCCTGGGTGTAGGTTGTATCGGTTCTTGGGTATTTGTGTCAGGCATTTGTCTGGATTGTTGATATATGTTTGAATTTTATTGATGTGTTTAGCTGCGATTTTAAGTTTTTTGCGTTCGCATTGGATGTAATACCACAATGCAGTATTTTGACGATGGAATGTATATCCTGTGTACTTTTCCCACATGGTGGCGCGCTGTGCAAATGGCAGTCGGCGCAGTTCGGCCAATGTTTCTGGTTTTGATGTGTGATAATATGACATTTATTCCACCGTAAACCATTTCATAACTGTAATTAGTAGGGTGGTATAGTCACCACTGGTGGCCTGGGTATAAAATTCGGGCCACTCATCCAACTTTTTTGCCAAACGTAGTGCGGTTTGGCAACGTCCTAAGATGGCGAATGCGTTGCCATCGCGGTTGGTTAATGGTACCGTTATTTCTGGATATTTTGGCATGTTTTACTCCTGTGTTTATAAGGTTACGCAATTACTGCTTACAAACACAGGTAAGTCAAGTTGAAAGAATATTTATTATGCTTCGATGTTGGTGCGTTGTTTTTCTAGTGACAATTCCCACAGGGTTTTGCCACGGTATGTGAAATCTTTTGCACCATCCGTCAGGCCTTTTATGCCATTTTTTGGATTGGTTTGGTCACGAAATCTTTTGGCGGCGATGGATAATGTGGTGGTTTTTCCATTTGGTAAAATTACGATACGACGATCATTGGCTGTTTTAACCGTCAGATGTTTTGCATTTGCAAATGTCAATGTTGTGCCAACGGGTATGTTTAAAGACCGAAACGATATGGTGTCACGCTGTTTTTGCATGTTTTTGATTGCTGCTTTCTCATCGGATTTGAAAGAGTTTTTGACTGGGACTTCAACGGCACTGCCACTGATTATATAGCCTGATAACAGGTTTATGGCTTCGTCTACACTTAATTTAAAGAATTCCCGATGTGGGTTGTGGCGCAATTTCGTCAGCCCCTTGTGAATGATATGTTCTATTTTTTCATAATTGTTAACACAAATTGCAAACTTGGCTTCAAATGGTTGTGGCATGTTTTCACCACAAGATAATTCTCTGCGACGTTTTTCAACATCTGTTGATGAATTGCCTTTGGTTATGCCTATTTTTACAAGCTCCGGGAACAGTTCGTTCCACATTACATATATAATTCCACGCGTCATAGTAATCCTTTAGTTATAGGTGTTGTTGCGTGCAAGCAGACCAATCATCATCAGATATCCAATCTTCTTGTTCGTATTTTTGGTATTTTATTTTTTGTGATTTATATGTGCATTTAGCAGCTATACAGTCTGCAAAAGGGTAATATTTTAGGCAGTCATCATTGTCGTTTGCGATACATTGTTGATAAAGGCGGTTGGCAAAGAATATCCCTATGTATGACTGTTTGTTTAGTGAATCAATTTCTACATAATCCAGACATCTATGCTTGTTTTTTAATTTTTTCTGAACAGATTTGCACGCAGATTGTGCTTTATTTTTGTCATTTTCATAGTCAGATATTTCAAAGTATTTATCATTTATCAAATAATTGACGTTTTCTTGATAGGTGCATTTGTATGCGCCATCAGTATATTTTAATTCGTATCCTGGCCCCATGCCGCATCCAGAAAGAATTAGAACCAGCGCATAGGCAATGAATGTTTTTATAAAAAATTGCGACATGTACGTATCCTCCGTATCAGTTAAAAACCACCAAATGGGATTGGTGGTTGGAGGTTAGTAACAATTTACGAGAATTGTGTTGCTTATTCAATATATTCACAACCCTCCAACCAAATATGGTTGGAGTTTTTATCGTCTCTGCAGACGCTCGTAAATGGGTTACTACACCCCAATGCAAGATGATCCCATGCATCGCACTGATTCTATCATAGAATATGTTCTTATTCAAGTTTTACCCCGCGGAAATTAGTAAAAAAATTTATGTTGAAGATATCTTTTATGTCGGCTTTATTTAGAGCATTTTTACAAAAACAGGGAATTATCAGGGTAATATTTATATAAAAATTAAAAAAAGAGATTCTCTTTTCAAAACCGCAGAAAACCGCGGTTTTTCTTGCTTTGTTCGCGTGTTTTGTGTATGATGGTTTCGGAAAGTAAAGGAAAGGATGTCATAATGTGTACAAGGCATTTTTTGCCTTTCCTTGCTATTCCGTACATATTATGTACTTCCTTTCTGGTGAATATGTTTGATAAAGAAAGGAATATGTATGACAGAATTAAAAATTATATATCAAAACCCACGTGATATTAGACCGTATTCTCGTAATGCGCGATTACATAACGATAAACACGTTTGTCAAATTGCAAATTCTATTACTGAATTTGATTTTACTAATCCGTTGCTGGTTGATGAAGATAACGTCTTATTAGCGGGGCATGGGCGTTTATTGGCGGCTAAAAAGTTAGGTTTGGATTCTGTGCCATGTGTGCGGATTGATTATTTGACAGATGCACAAAAGCGTGCATATCGTATAACAGACAATCAACTTACGATAAACGGTGATTGGGACAGGGATTTGTTGGGGCTGGAACTGAAAGATTTGTCTGATTTGGACTTTAACCTGGATGTTATTGGTTTTGAAACGGCCGAATTAGATGTTTTGATTCAGGGACAAAGTGATGACTTGATGGAGTATGACCATGCCGATGATATGCCGGATGTTGATAATGGATACATTGTTTCGCGTCCTGGGGATTTGTGGCGATTGGGCCAGCATTTGATTTATTGCGGTGATGCATTAAAACGCGAAAGTTTTGAAAAGCTGATGTCTGATGGCCTTCTTGCCCAGATGGTGTTTGCAGATGCGCCATATAATGTACCTGTTGATGGACATGTATGTGGTGCAGGACGTGTACATCATGATGAATTTGCGATGGCATCTGGCGAAATGTCGCGTGAGCAGTTTACACAATTCTTGCGGACGGCATTTACAAATCTGCGTGATTGGTCTGTTGATGGTTCGTTGCATTATTTGTGCATGGATTGGCGACATATTATAGAGATTACAGCAGCCTGTGATGATGTTTATACAGAAATGAAGAATCTGTGTGTGTGGAATAAGGCGTCTGGGGGTATGGGATCGTTATATCGGTCAAAGCATGAACTGATATTTGTTTATAAAAATGGTTGTGCGCCACACATCAACAATGTGGAGCTTGGGGCGAATGGTCGTTATCGTACAAATGTTTGGGATTATCCGGGGGTAAACAGTTTTGGTGAAAATCGTGATGATTTGAAACTGCATCCAACGGTGAAAAATGTTCAGATGGTTGCAGATGCAATTATGGATGTGACTAATCGTGGTGATGTGGTGCTAGATTCATTCTTGGGTTCAGGAACTACTTTATTGGCATGTGAACGGGTTGGGCGTGTTTGTCGCGGGATTGAGATAGAACCTAAGTATGTTGATGTTGCAATACTGCGCTGGCAAAAGTTGACGGGTAAAAATGCGGTGAATGTGGGTTTGGAACGTACATATAATGAATTATTGATGGGAGCAAGAAATGAATAAAGATTATACAGTTGGATACTGCAAACCGCCAAAAAGTGGACAATTTCAAAAGGGACGTTCAGGAAACCCGATGGGGCGACCGCCAAAGCCTAAGACGGGATATAGTGATGTTTTGTTGCGCGAGATGAACGAAGTTGTTCAGACCAAAGATGGTCAAAAAATGACCAAAATGGATGCTATGTTTAAAAATCTGGTAAATGGCGCAACTAAGGGGGATTTGAAAAATATATTGGTTGTGTTAAAAGAGGTGCATAAAGCTGAAGGTAAGCAGTTGGCTCAAATGTTTTGGGACAGGTTCTTGGCGGACGGCTTTATAGAACCAGATGCTGCGCGCGACTATGCGAACAAACGTGACAGACTAAAATTAAATATGGGTGTTTTGAAACAGGAACAGGTTAGTCGTATTCGTGCGATTGGTGCTGTCGGCATGCTGGAAGCAATTGCGTATTTTAATATCATGGAAGAAGTGTCGTTGTGGGCCGAACGTATCAGATGTGCGGTTTTTGCAGAATTTGAGTTCTGGGTAGATGTGGAGGCTGGCTGGGATACATTGGGTTTATCGGACGGTCAGCGTGAAATGGTGTATCAGCAGACTTTACAACTTCGGGTGTACGAACGCCCAACGGTTGAGATGTTGCAGAAATCTGTGGAATTGTGCGCCCGAATGCGACATAAGTGCGATATGTGGTATATGGCGTATCGTGATATTTATGCCGATATGCCATTGATTAAAAGTACGGTGCGTGATATGCGGCGGTCTAAATCAGAAAATATCAGCGGTATTGATAAAAGTATACTCAAAAATTTACAGGTTTTGTTGTCGACACGCAGATGTGCGTATGATGATTTTATGACACGGGATTTCCCGTTTGCGAATTGGACACCAAAGTATGACTTAACCACAGAAGATGTCCAGCGATTGTTCCAATGGTATTTGTCCGGACATAATTGTATGAATAGGTGGTAAATGTATTTGGTATAAGATTGAACATTATGAGTTTTTGACTATATAAGACGTATAAAATATGAGGAAACTGTAACAAATGAAAATAATAAGATCAGAAGGTGTCACCCCATCAGAAAATCGTTTGGTAAAATTAGGAGAAAGGGTATTTATGGGGTTGTGGAGTTATCCGAACCCGATGTTTTTGACGTCGTCTGGTTACAATGAGTTGTGTGACTTATTGGTTATATGTGGCGATAATGTTTTGGTGTTTTCTGATAAAAATATAAAGTTTTCCGAAGAAGCAGATTTGCTTGTGGCATGGAAGCGTTGGGAACGTAAGGCGATATTGGCTTCAATAAAGCAGCTGCATCATGCGGAGAATATTATACGTGATCATCCAGAATTGATCTGGTTGAATAAAAAACAAAAGTTGCCAGTTAGCATTCCTAGTAAAGAAAAGTTAAAAATTCATTTAATTTGTGTTGCAAATGGCGCAACGGATGCCTGTAAAAAATTTTTTGGTTCTGGATGTACAGGAAGCTTACGTTTTTCTAATATGGCCAAGACCAACGATTTGAAACTGGAAGAGTTTCATGCATTATCTCTAAAAGAACAAAAACAGTATTTGGATTTTACATTATTTTACGCTCATGATTACATGCCATCTAAAACTTTTGTTCATGTTTTTGATGATTTTTCATTGCCCTTTGTTTTAAATGAGTTGAATACCTTGACAGACTTTGTGTGGTATTTGGAAGAAAAAGAAAGATTTATTAGGACTATTCCTGTTACATATACTGGGGAAGAGGATTTGTTGTTTCGGTATTTGCATAACTTTGATAATAAGCGTCGTATGCATGTTTTTTTGCCACCCGAAGATGAAAAAAATTGCGATGGTTGTTTGTTTTTAGAAGAAGATTGGGGGGCGTTGAAGCAAGGTCGAGATTATTTGTCTAAAATCGCTGCCGATAGACAAAGTTATTTTTGGGATGAGTTATTACGAGATAATTCGTATTGTGTTTTGAATGATATTACGGAGATAGTTTATCAATCGCAACCGAGTGATAAAGATGTATTATTGCGGTATATGGCTATAGAGGACAGGCTTTCTAGGCGCATATTTTCTAATGCTATGTTAGGTGCTATAGATAGGTGCGAACAGGATCAAATACGTATGACGGCTTTTATGTCTCGTGTCACTTCAGGGCTGTTATACATTTTCTTGCAGGTTGATAGCATAAGATTTAGTGGGTTTCGAGAATATATAGAGGCTAGAAGAAATATGTTGGAACGTTATGTCTATTTTGCGAAAGCTAAATGTACAGAGGAAAATGTGCGTATTGATAAAATAGTTGGGATAGCTATTGAACCGCCTAAATATAGACAAGTTCGAGGTACAGATATGGTTTATGCAGAATTTAAAGATTGGCCGCAAACAGAGCAGGAATATTGGAATTCTGAAAGAATAAAGCAGGGGGTGTTTAGACAAAAAATTAGTGATTGGAATCATTTGTTTGATAGGGAGTGGCCGGACTCAGACAAACCAAGAAAGATAGGCGTTAATGAAAAATGTCCATGTGGCAGTGGTAAGAAGTATAAGAAATGTTGTGGTAATGTGCTTAAATCTCAGATGTAGCTACTTTATATTGCGGCCATTTGATTTATATTTGGCGGATTTTGAGTGATTATTTCAAGATTGGAAATGAAATTTGTGTGTGTAGGCGATAAGTACTTTATTTGAATAAGTCCGTTTTTTCTTGAAGTGAGCTGCTTTTTTATTGTAAAGTGAGTGCATTGATAAAAAGGTTTTATCAAAATTAAATCCTATGTAAGGAGGTTGTAATGATACTATCAGACTTAATAAAACCCACAAAATTGGAACCTGGAGATACTGTTGCTGTAATCTCTCCTTCATGGGCGGGGGCTTCTGTATATCCAGAACGTTATTTGG
>JAGBCZ010000037.1 GCA_017937735.1 Alphaproteobacteria bacterium
AGACAATTTTTTTGCAGCACTAGATGCGGCTGTATTTTCAGACGGAACATTTGTATACATTCCACCAAACACCAAATGCCCCATTGATTTAGCCAGTTTTTTTAGAATAGAAACCGCAAAAATAGGACAATTTGAACGCACATTAATAATTGCAGATTGCGGTTCAGAATTAACCTATATGGAAGGATGCAGTGCCCCCCGCAGAACAAATCACCAATTACACAGTGGCGTTGTTGAAATCATTGTCCACGATAACGCAACAGTAAAATACGCGACTGTACAAAACTGGTTTGCTGGCACATTTGACGGCACAAAAAACATTGGCGGCATATTAAACTTTGTCACGAAACGCGGACGTTGCGACAAAAACGCAAAACTATTATGGACCCAGGTCGAAGTTGGATCTGCCCTGACATGGAAATACCCATCCACTATATTGCATGGCGACAATTCTTACAGTGATTTTTATTCACTATCCATCACGCGTGGTGGACAAATGGCAGACACCGGCACAAAAATGATTCACATTGGCAACAACAGCGTATCAAACATTGTTTCTTATGGGGTTGCATCCGACAAATCCGCACAAACATTTCGCAGTTTGGTTTCTTTTACCGGCAACGGATGTACAAATGCATCAAAATGCGACAGCAGACTAATCGACAATTCCGCCACTGCGAATACCCTGCCCCGCATTATTCACAACGGTTCAAACAACAAACAATCACACGAAGCATCAACTGGCACAATTGATGCAACAACACTAAACTATATGAACATGGCAGGAATAGATACAGACACTGCAATCGCATTAATAATTGGTGCCGCTGCAACGCCTGTGTTGTCCAGACTGCCAATGGAATTTTTGGTAGAATCAAAACAACTAATACAAATGGCATTATCAAAGGACTAAATATGCTGGAAATAAAAAACCTAACAGTCACATTATCAGACCGCGAACTATTAAAAAACATATCATTAAAAATTGATGATGGTGCACGCGTTTTATTATCTGGTCATAACGGTTCTGGCAAGTCAACACTTGCGAACACAATCGCAGGGAATCCGTCGTATACAGTAAAATCTGGCACAATAAAATTTAATGGTTCTGATATTACAAATGAAAACATCACAACACGTGCATTAATGGGAATATTTTTAGGTTCTCAGCATGTGCCTGAAATTCCGGGTTTAACCGTGCTTAGTTTTTTGAAATATTCATGCATTGCACACACGCATTTTCAATCTGGCAAAGATTTACCAATGGGCGAATTTTTAAACCAAATTGAATCTGCACGCACAAGATTAAATATTCCACAACAATGGTTAAATCGCAGTGTTAATGTTGGCTTTTCTGGTGGTGAACGCAAAAAGATAATGTTGATGCAGTTAATTATGACAAATCCAAAATTTGCAATTCTTGATGAACCTGATTCTGGTGCAGACAAACAAACACAACAACTGATTGCCGACACAATAAAGTCTATGCCAGATACAACATTTTTAATCATCAGTCATCAGCAATCTTTTACAGATTTAATATCACCTACTGACACAATCACTTTATCAGATGGTGAAATTATGCTAAAATAAAACACAAGAACAGGGGGACAAAAGAAATGAAAAAAACACCAACCTTATTAACATGGACCATTTGGACACCATTAAAGTTTGCACTGATATCATTTGCAATTATCACAATGTTGTCATTAATATATTCTGTAATTCACAATATAGTATTTTCAAACACACCACAAATGCCATCCGTTGTATTAGGCCTGACGGCAATTGGGTTTATTGCTGGCGTATATTTATCTATACGAAAATTACCACACATAAAAATGGACAGACCATCTTTTATTGCGATACATAACGCCCAGGTATTATGGTTATTCATTCTGTTTGCCATATCGACATATTTATTGTTATCAAATCAACAAGAAATTATGTACGGATTGATGATGTATAACGGTGCAAATTCTGGAAAATTTTTATTACTGATTATATTAATTGCATTATATTATTTATTTTTGTTCGGACTGGCAATTATTAACTTTTATGTTAAAATCCGCCGTATACAGCAATTTAATATCCCAACATGGAAGATTGTTTGTTCATTTCCATTTGGGTTTGGCATGCTGTGGACACCTGGGTATTTATTGGAAACCAAACATGAAAAAAATCCATCACAGCCAATAAAATCCAGATGGTATTCACGCATTACAAATTGGGCCCTGGCAAATCAGATTAACACAATATCAATGTTTGTGTTTATAACTGTTTTATCTGGCTTCTTCTTGGGCTTTACCCCAATACTGTTAACATTTACATTGGCACTAATTTTTGGTTTATGGTCATTGCAAATTGGCACAAAAAAGTTTATCAAAAACATGCACCAAGGCTATGCCACCACTGCAGTAGTTATAAATATTATCATGATAATTGTATTCAGTTGTGTTTATGCATTCGCACCAAAACAAAACATTGAACTGACAATATCAGAAACACAAATCATCACAACCCAAGGACACTAAACATGAACGGAATTATTGTATTCGCAGGTCTGGTATTATTTTTATGGCTGGGGCGTACGATATTGATACCACTATTAATCGCCGGTTTTTTATGGTATTTAATGAACGCAATTTCAGATTATTATCGCAAGGTTTTACCATTTAAAAGCCCAAACACAAAATCTGAAACAGTATATTGGCACCTGTTTAATTGGTTATCAAACATTGCCAGTTTGGCGACAGTTTGTATTGTTATCTACATATTTATCACACAAATCAAACCTATGTTTTCAGAACTGGTATCGATATTACCCGCACTGCAAGACAAGTTAACTCAATTTGGTGCATATTTATCAAATTCTGTTGGTTTAAAATTTGATGCAAACATGATACCAAACATTACTAAAATCGCGGCAAACATCGGTGCATCTGTTGCATCTGCTGCGACTTCGATGGGCATGGTATTTGTATATATGATATTTATGTTTATTGAACAAAGCACATTTAATCAAAAATTTTCCGCCTTGTTTAACAGCAAAAAGCAATACAAAAAATCGCGTTATATCTTGGACAGCATTGATTATAATATGAAAAAATATCTGTTTGTTAAAACGACAATATCTGCAATTACTGGTGTATTTTCATACATATGGCTGCAACTAATTGGCGTTGAATTTGCAGGCGTTTGGGCATTTATTGTATTTGTCACCAGTTATATTCCAACAATTGGTGCGATTGTTGCATGTTCATTACCAATACTGTATTCACTGGTCATGGCACCAACATTACAACAACCAATATTGACAGCAGTCGGTTTAATTGCCCTGCAAATCATATTTGGAAATCTGCTGGAACCAAAACTAACCGGCAAGACACTGAACATATCGACACTGGCGATATTAATCAATTTAGTTTTCTGGGGTATGATATGGGGTATTGCAGGCATGTTTTTCAGTGTTCCCCTGTTGGTTGCGATATACATTATATGTGCCCAATTTGATTCAACCCGATGGGTTGCGGTGCTGTTATCTGCAGACGGTAACATACCAGACAAAAACGAAGATTAAGAAACGGGCATTATGCCCGTTTTATCATTGCAATTGCATTTTCTAAAATTACACGTGCAGACTGTGAATCTAGTTTTTGTTTGATATCACGCACACGAACGCGTCCCATTGATTCTTGGGCAGAAACAGAAGTTAAATTTTCTTCTATCATACAAATTGGCAAATCTGTTTTTTCAGATAAATCTTGCACAAAATCACGCACCATCTTTGTTGTATCAGATTCCGTACCATCATTATACACAGGCAACCCAACAACAACACCGACGACATTTTCTTCGTCTGCAATTTTTGCAACAATATCCGCATGATTTTTTGCACCACATGCCACCCCTACCCCAGGTCTAGCAAACACAAAGTCCCAAGTCGCATCAGATACAGCAACGCCAATTCTGCGTAAACCCCAGTCAACACCTAAGATGCGTCCGCCGCGTGGAAAACCCTTGAAATCTGGCAAAATCATTGTATAATTCCTTTACTTTATAAATATAGGATTGAAAATGGCATTTAGCAAGCAACAATTACAAAAATTCGCTGATTTAATCAAGATTGAAATATCAGACGAAAAACTGGCCGAAATGAACATTGACTCTGTTATTGAATGGCTGGACAAATTGCAACAGATTGATACAACTGGTGTAGAACCGATGTTAAATCCGTCGGAACACAAATTACCTATGCGTGAAGACATTGTCACAGACGGTAATATTCGTGATTTGGTTTTGGCAAACACACCTGATAACGCGGGCACATCACGCGGATATTTTGCTGTACCAAAAGTAATGGAAGGGGAATAAATCATGAAAGATTCAACGGTAAAAATAGTTATTCCATATTTAACAAATTTAAATTTAGAAACATCGACAGAAGATGCGATTAAACTGTTAGATTTGATAAAAAATACAGATATAAAAAATTCAACCTGTATTAAATCTTTCTTTAATGGTGAATTGGCAATCAGTACACATAATTCTGTCAGCACTGCTAGCATACACAGCGAACTGAAACTGTTGGGTTTGGCAAACATGCAAAAAACAATATGCCAACCAGCCCAAGGTAAATTAGCATACACACAATCAAAACACGATATGTTAAAACGTTGCTTAAACAATCTGCAATGTGGCAAATGCCAAGATGAATATGTACGCAGAACTGTTGGTGCCGTACTATTCCCACAACACTATGCAAAGCAGAAATAGGAAAACAAAATGTCAAAACAAACAAACAATATTCCTATTAATTTTTTAGTGTACGAACCGTACAATGATTTTCCACAAACAATCAGACTTGGTCGCATTACACAAAGTCAAGCACTTGAAACCATAGATAAATTCAGGAACAGTCGCCCTACAGAAAAAGCATGTCTTAAATCATTACAGGTAAATTACACAGATATCGTAAATTTTGAATCATTTAAAACTTACGGTAAAAAACATGGGGTTCTAAATATATCTGGCATGTTCTTTCCTGACTATAAACCAAAATGTGCAAAATGTAAAAACGAAGATTTAGCAAAAGTAAAATGCTGTGCACGCAATTTGCGTGCCGGCAAATGCCAAGACGAATTTATAAGAAAAACATTGGGTGCTATATTGTTCCCACAACACTACGGAAAGCAAAAATGATAAACCTGACAATAGTTGAAGCATTAGAAAAATTAAACAATGGCGAAATTTCGTCTGTTGAATTGACAAAAGCGTACTTAGACCGCATTGAACAATATGGTGCTGATTTAAATTGTTATATCACAACAACACCAGAACGTGCCATGGCAGATGCCGCCGCATCTGATGCCAGACGCGCATCTGGTGATGCCATGCCCCTGGACGGAATACCATTGGCAATGAAAGATTTGTTTGCAACACGCGGGATTCGCACAACTGCCGCTTCACGCATGCTGGAAAATTTTGTACCAGAATACGAATCGACTGTTTCACAAAATTTAATTAATGCGGGTACAGTATTATTGG
>JAGBCZ010000038.1 GCA_017937735.1 Alphaproteobacteria bacterium
CTGCTGGTTTTTTTGCAACTACTTTTTTTGCAGCTGGTTTTTTCGCAACTACTTTCTTTGCAGCTGGTTTTGCAACTGCTTTCTTTGCAGCTGGTTTTGCAACCGCTTTCTTTGCAGCTGGTTTTGCAACTGCTTTCTTTGCAGCTGGTTTTGCAACAGGTTTTGCTGCTACTTTTGCTGCTGCTTTTCTTTTAAACAAGAATGCCATTCTTCTCTCCTATATTTGTTTTGAAGATAGAACAAATTTTTTTGTTCTTACTTTATATTTTATATGAAATATATTTTTTAGTAAAGAAGAAAGTGATTTTTTTTCTTATGAATATAATTTTTTAAATCCATTTTCAATTTTTCTGATGTATTCAACATCATTATCACGCCAATATTTTGGATCACGCATCATACGCCGTAAATCAGAATCAGATAAATTTTGTGTTTCATTTTTATCTGTTTTTACATCAGGTTCCATTGATTGCATCATCTTGTACACGCTTTGAATTCCCTGGGGTGTAGAACATAGTGCATCAAACGCATCACGTGGCAAGAAACGTTCCCCAAATGCATTTATTGCATGCATGGCTTCGTTCATTTTTTCTGTACCACCAAAAAAATTTTTTAATTCATTTATTGCAACAGATTCATTTTGCACACTGAATAAATCTGATACGATTGGTGATAAATATTCAGATGCAATGTTATAAATTTTTTCAACTTGTGATTTTGTTAATCCAATTTGTAAAAATTTTTCATTTAAATTTTCATCATCAAACAAATCGCTTTTTGGATATTCAGATGCATTTTCTGGAACACCAATTGCACGATTAAATTTTCGTTTTACTTCTTCATCAGAATTTTCATTTGGAACAGATATCATTGTACCAATCTTTTTTTCCAATTCTGTATAAGATTTAATTAACGATTCTGAATTTAATGTTCCGTCTTGGTTTAAAAATTTTTCTGGTATTTTATCCATTACTGTTTTCCTTTTGTTTCATTTGATTTACGTAAAAAATAAATTCCACCCAATGTAAAGACTGTTTGTAACATCGTAAATATATCTGTATCACCAACCAAATACGCTGCCAACGCAGACAGTATGCCAGCCGCAGAAATAATATATGTACGATGTCCCGATAGATATCCGCCCTTGATTATTTTTTTCATGTACAACACCTATAAATAAAATAATAAACCATCAACATCATCGATATATCCACGTGCGATTGCCCACTGTGGTATTATGTCTGCGTGATGAAATCTTGTTGCGCCATGACAACAATCTGGCAAACCGCCCGACAGCATTCGTGATGCAACACGTACACACATTTGGAATTTACGTTCGTTGATATATTCTGTGGTATCTAGAACTTTATTTTCATCACAGAATATCTTTTTATCAGATATGATATTTGATATATCTGCGCCTGTTTTTTCCGATAGATTTTTTATCATTGATGTTAATGCTTCGACAACATGTAATGTTTCTGCACCTGTTTGTTCATACACAACACGTGCAACACGATATGATAATGTTGCGTCCATATCTGTATTTTTTATCAGCGTTAACTGCATGGCGAACACCTTTTTTGGATTAAAAAAATCCCATGCGATGCGCATGGGAAACAAAAAAACCACACTTTCGTGTGGGCATAATCTGTGCTATTTATGTGTTACATATTATCATATTTTAAAGAAAAAGTCAAGACCTTTGTTTAAAAAGCGCGGTTTTCTGCGCCTTTTACACGGTTATTTCATCACCATAGACCAGTAAATAACGTGAACCACGGCGTAAAACCAGCGCACCATTTTCATTTATTCCAACCAATTCTGCCATTTCGCCCTGATACTTTACAGGCCTGTTTATACAGGCCGCCAATTCAGTCCATCTGGCACGAACAGCACGAAAATCAGCACGGCGCCATTTATCAACATTGCGCATCAGTCTGTTTAACAATTCGTTCATCGGAATTTCAGAATAATTATCCAGTTTTGTTGTCTTGTATCGTTCTACGGTCGGATTGGAATTTACATTTATTCCAATTCCAACAACAACGAATCGGCCGGTGTATTCAATTAAAATACCCGCTATCTTTTTATTATCAACCAAGATATCATTTGGCCATTTGATAGTCGGGCGTACGCCAAACGATGCAATCGTTTCAGATACAGCCACCGCAATCGCATACGACAAGCGCGCATCACGTTCTGGGCATTCAAATATAAAACTGATATACAGATTTCCATGATGTGACACCCAGGTCCTGCGATATCGACCACGTCCCGCCGATTGAGCCGCCGCCAATACAGCCGTTTTATCCGATGCGCGGCCTGCATTAATTAATTCATGCGCATAATCTTGGGTACTGGGTATTTTATCAAAAGATATCAGTTTATAGTTTGCCAATGCTGTACACCCCGTTGTTGTTTATAATGAATTCACGCCCATACATGCGCCGCAACTGATAAATCGCAGTATCAACAGTATGCGTTGACGCATCTGGGGCGTATCCCAATGCATCTTTCAATTGATTTATCGTCATACCGCCTGTTTTATACAGACATACCAAGATTTGTCCCTGTAAATATGGTAAAACCACATTTTTTCCGAAAATACGTGATAATATTGCACTGTTATCAGATGCGTTAACCAAAATAGTTTTTAATTCCATTGGGGTCAACACGTCAGATATTTCCAAGTCATCAAAATTGATATCTGTTACAGATGGCGTGTCCAACACATGCGCACCCAAATCCCCCAGTATTTGTCGCCATACAATATCTGATGTATAAATACGAATACCTGACAGCATGTTATAATGGTAATGTATGCGCAGTAAATTGTCCAACAAAAAAACCATATCCGTTTAACGCAGATATGGTTTTTGGGGTGTAAGGTTTCCCGTTGCACAAACTTTAATCATGACCATTATCAGGGGTTTGGTCGATGAATTTCGTAAAATCTTGGATTCTGGCACCCGTAGATGACAAAATTTTCGAAATACTGTTTGTTGACGGCCAACGTGGTTGACCTTCTTTGGACCAACGTTTACTTCTGTTAAAAGTTGTCGGATCCAAACCACTGCATTTTGCCAGACCAGAACAAGACATTCCATGTTCTGTTGCAAACTTTTCTATGGCACGCCAGACATCATCATGTGTCATTTTTTTCTCCCTTCTTGTATCAAAAACACTAGTATTTATTTTCTAATGCATAACGATTTTATTCCAGAATACCGCCTAAAAACAACAAGTACCATTTCCTAGGAATACACGGAAAACACGGCAAAATTTCAAATACAAAAAATTTTTTTGACAAAACACTTGACGAATCGATTTTTGTGTACTATATTCTATTTCGTCAAAGGGACAAAACCCGATGATCAGATGGAAACATCTGTGGGGACCAGAGGTTCAGACTCCCTCCTACATTCTCTCTCCTCTGGACTCTGGGCCCCAAGATTTAGTTTAGAGTGTCCAATTTCTTTTTCTCCTTTCCTTCCTTTCGGGACACTCGGAAATACCGCTGGCGACAGCGGTGTTTTTTTTATTGCACGAACAGACAATATTCGCTATTCTCAAATCGTCATCAGGGATTCTGATGATGGGGTGTCGAAACCCTTGAAAACGGTGTTCAAAATATTTGAACAAAAAAAGACTCCAACCTATGGTTGGAGGGCGGTTGAATACATAGAACAGACCGCACTATACCGTTTTATAGTTTCGAACCTCCAACCACTTGTACTTTAATCAGTGGTTTTTTATTTTTGTGAACACACATAAACAGTGGCGTTCAGGGGGGCACCGTAATTTTTTAAAATGATAAAAATTATCAGAATTTTTATTTTCTGTATTATTATCTGCCATCCTGTAATGGCGACAGACGTTATTTCAACATGCCCGGTCGGCAGCATCAGTAATCAGACATATACAATTGAACAAAATAAATTAATATCTGTAAATTCTGATTTATACTTGGAAGGGACAGGTACCCAATATATAAACACTGAAATTATCCCAACACAAAACACACGTATTGTCGCATCCATTTCTGTGACTGGTGCGGGGCAATCCAGTTTTAACTGGATGTTTGGTGTAATTAACCGTCAAACACTGGGAAAAGAAAGCTGTTATGGATTGGCAATTAATTCACGGGCCTATTATTCTGAAATCGCGGGCAATAACAAGAATTATGGTCCAAAGATCTTATATTTAGAAAAAAAAGAGTTTGATTTCACTGTTACAGATTTGGTAACCCCAGAAAACACATACAAAACAGGCGCAACAACATTGGCACAAACAGAAACACAAATGTATCTATTCGCAAACAACAGTGGAGGCGGCGGATTATACGATTCTGCATTTGTTGGACGTATATATTATTTTAAAATTTATGAAAATGATGAGTTAATACGTCACTTTGTGCCTGTGCCAACAGGATTACAAATTGGCGATTTTACCGTCCCGTCAAATGGTATGTGGGATTTGGTCGAACAGAAATTTTACGGCAATATTGGCACGGGAGAATTTACATACGGCGGTCCGATATGTGTTCCCTGTCCTGCGCATCAATACTATGAAAATAATGCATGCCATGATTGCCCAACAAATTATACAGACGACAAAACAGTTGGTAAAGTTGGTATATCAGATTGTAAAATATTTTGTGTGGGTGGATATGTCGCAAATAAATATGATACCGCATGCACCGATCCAGGTGCAGGATATTGGGCGCCACGTGAATATATATCATACGGACAAACCAGCATTCCATACAAATGTCCAGACGGCACAACCACCGCCGGTTTTGGTGCCGCAGCAGACGAATCAGAAGACTGTGGCCACATATTATGGGTTAATAACAGTCCAATTTATCTGCGCCAATCACAAAAAATAAAACCATCTTTGCATGTAAAATTAAACAATATCACATATCATGCGTCTGCGACCCCTATAGATAAGATTACAGATATTTCAAATCTAACAAATAAACTGTACTTAATGTTAAATAACACACAATATATTGTCCATGATGACAATCTGTATGAACATCATACAATAAAAAATGGTGAACTGACTTGGGTGTCTCCAGATGTATTTTTAAATTCTAATGATGTACCATATATAAACACTGACTTTATACCGAACGCAAATACAGTTATTGAAACAACTATAATGGCAACAGGTAACACTTCGTACAATTGGTTTTTTGGTAATATTGACAGACCTAATTTGGGTAAAAAATCATGCTTTGGTTTGGCGATACATGGATATAATTTCTATACAGAAATAAATGGCAGTAACGACCAACTGACAGCAATACAAAAAAATACTAAATATCCGATACGTTTTGAAGTATCACGATTGTATCTGGGTGAATATTTCGCACCAACCGGTGCCAGCACAGCGACATATATACCAGCATCATATCCGATGTATCTATTCGCCAATAATGCTGGCGGTGGCACCACATACGACCAACGTTTTATTGGTAGAATATATGAATTTAAAATTTATGATGGCGATATTTTAGTTCGTCACTTTGTACCTGTGCCAACAGGACTACAAATTGGCGATTTTATCGTCCCGGCAAATGGCATGTGGGATATGGTTGAGCAGAAATTTTACGGCAATATCGGCGATGGGGATTTTACATACGGCACTGATTTATAGCCCATTACATAAAATTCATCGGATTTACATCGATTTTTACACGTATGTTCACAGGCTGTTTTACAGATTCTAGCCACTGCGCCACAATTGGTTGTAAATTTGCATTACGGGCCCCAGCCACCAAGAAGCGCATACGATACCAATTTCTTATCTGATATATCTGGGCGGTAATTGGCCCCATTATCTTGGCGCCCTTTAAATTTGGCGCCATATCACGCAGTGTATTACAATACGCATGCAGGGCGGATTCACGTTGTCCTTCGACAATAACAGCGATTAGTTGACCATACGGGGGCATATTCGCCATTTTACGCCCAGACATATCTGTTTGCATAAAAGTGTCCCTGTCGCCTGCGCAAATAGATGTTATCACAGGATGTTCAGGCTGATACGTTTGCAACAATACACGACCGGCATATTCACCACGACCAGCACGACCAGCGACCTGAAACAATTGCTGAAACGTGTGTTCTGCGGCACGAAAATCTGTACCAAACAGGCCCATATCTGCATCCACAACCCCAACCAATGTCAAGTTCGGGAAATGATGTCCCTTGGCCAAGATTTGTGTACCAATAATGATGTCTATTTCGCCCTGCTCTATTCTGTTCACCAATCGTTCCAGTGATTGACGTGACGAAATAATATCACTGGACACCAACGCAGTACGGGCAGATGGGAAACGGATATTTACTTCCTGTTCTATTTTTTCCAAGCCAACGCCACGCATTGATATATCACCGCCACAATCAGGACACGATTTTGGCGTTTGCATTGTGCGACCACATATATGGCACAGCATTTTTCCAATACGTTTATGATACGTCATACCAACACTGCATTCTGGGCATACAGACGTCCATCCACACTTTTTACACTGCGTAATCGGGGCAAAACCACGTCTGTTAATAAACAGCATTGTTTGATGACCAGCCTTTAATGTTTCTGAAATCGCATCACACAATGGTTGCGACAAGAATCCTGTCTGTTCTGTATCATCCACGACATACGGTTCTGGACGATTTTCACGCAAGTCTATTGTTGATATATCGGGCAACTGGGCGCCACCAAATCTGGACGTCAGTTTTAATTGTTTATATTTTCCCAGGTTTACATTTTCCAGCGTTTCCGCAGATGGTGTCGCACTGGCCAACACAACAGGAATTCCAGAAATTTTGGCACGTAAAATCGCCATATCACGTGCGTGATAGTTACCCATATCTTCTTGTTTGTATGATGTATCGTGTTCTTCGTCAATAACAATCAGCCCCAATTCTTGCCATGGCAAGAACAGTGCACTGCGTGTACCGACAACCATCTTTATCGTGCCATTTAATACACCGTGCCAGATTTCACGTCTGCGTGCAGTGGTTAAATTGCTGTGCCAGACAACAGGATATTCGCCAAACCTGTTTTTAAAGCGCACCATAAACTGGGCAGTCAATGCAATTTCAGGCATCATCAATAAAACAGATTTACCCGCACTGTATGCACGCCACGCAGAATCAAAATACACCTGGGTTTTACCACTGCCTGTTATACCATCCAGCAAATGCACAGAAAAACCGCCGGCCTGCACAGATTTTCCAATCACATCTGCTGCAGATTGCTGCTGATTATTTAATGTAATGTTACCACAATCGTGATAGATGACAGAATATTTGTCCGGGTTCTTGGGCTGTTGTCCCACAGGTATTAACGTATTATTCTTTATCATAGAACGCACAACCGCAGAACTGACCCGTGCAATATTTTGTATATCCGCCACTGTCATTGCATCGTTATCGTTTGATGAATATGCATCTGCAACAGCCTGACGATTGGCCGTCATACGACAAGACGTGTCGCTATTAAACGCATACAGTGGTTCCATACGTGGCGGACAAAACGCATCAGGAATATTGACTATTAAACGCAACACCATACCCATCGGTATTAGTGTCCATTTTGACATACCTAAAATCCACTGCAAATCTGTAACAGACAACTTGTTTGGAAATACAGCCGATACGTTTTTTATTTTGTTTTCTGGCAGATTGCTGTTGCCAGCCCCCCAAACAATGCCAACGCATGGTCTGTTCATAACATTTACACGCACAAACGTTCCAATATCAGCAGGTTCTGTCAGCCGATAATCATAACCGGCGTTTGGTATATTTGCGACCAAGACTTTTACAATCGTACCTGCATTAAACATGGTTATTAAAGTACTTGTTTTTTTTCAAAAATTCAATACCATTTATTACATAATCTAAATCAAAGGACAAAATTATATGTGGCGTACTTTTTTTGATTTTTTGTATGTAATATCTTTTCTGATTCCAGGCAAGAAAAATCGTGAATGGTTCAGACGTGATAAATGTTTCGACTATCACAATAAATTACAGGCAATAAAACAGGCATGTCCTGATATGGACTGGAAACACATGCGTATGGCCAAGGGCGGTGGCAGTCTGGCATTTATCGTCAACAACACTGTGTTCAAGGTTCGTAAATTTCACAAGCATGATAATTCTGAACAAAAATTTTCATACGAAAAAAAGATAACAGATGCAATCGCAAATGTATTACCTGTCCAGGTACCGCATATTGAATTAATTCAGGCTGGGGAATACTTGTTCTATAAAACAACATTTATTCCAGGACGTGTTTTGCTGGATTTGCCATTTAACAAGATTATGCAACACAATCAAAAGATTGGCGCACAATTGGGAAATATTATGTACATTTTGTTTAATACAAAATTCCCAGAACTGAAATCTATTAAACCCAAGGATGCAAATAAAACCGACTGTGGTTTGACGCATGGCGATATGTGCAGCAATATTATCGTTAACCCAGATACAATGGATGTCGTTGGTATTATAGACTGGGAATACGCAGGATATTCATCACTGATGCGGGAATTTTATGGACTGTTCCGTGTTCGCCGTAAAATGCGTCTGACAGATATTGCGCCAATTGCGATGAAAACATATTGGGACTTGATGCACACTAAAAAAGCAAAATAACCTATATTTATTATTGACAAAGTGTATTTTTGTGTTAATATTACTTATGTAATTTAACGAGGGATATGTTATGAGCAAAAAAGACCAACGCACACCCGAAGAAAACGCAACATTTAAGTATATCAGACAAGAAATAAATACGTTTGTTATTCAGGAATATGGATATCACTATCTGAAACCTAGTGAAACAAATGCCCACTGGTTGGCCGTAATGCCATACAAACCAGAACTGGTTGAAGCATTGTTGAATCAAGTTACAAATATTTTGAACAGACAGATAACAAATAAAAATCCTGGTTTTATGTTGCATGTTATCGCAGATATTGCATACTTCTTGTCTCAATATGTAAACAAGAAACCAGATAGCATCAATCGCAATCAGACAACGAACGAAATAAAACGGATTTTGATACAGAAAAATGCTGTGTTACAGGGCAAATTCAAAAAAACACCAGAAGAAAGAAAAGAACGTAAAAGAATCAAAATACAGACAGCAAGAAAAATTCATAGCCAGGTAAACAGCATGTTCCAAGATATGCAAAATGATTTTAAATATCACTGGGGCAGATAAAAAATACGGTTATAAAACCAAATCAATATCCGCATCGTCACCGGTGCGGTTTATTATTATATCTGGATTAAACTGGGTACGGAACCAAGTACGCTGACGTTTTGCATATTGATTGGTTTTGTTTATCCAGTCAGACACACAATCTGATTCTGATTTTTCCCCACGCAAAAATGCACACAGTTGCATTGCACCAATCGCACGGGATTCATCCAGATTAAAATCGATTATATTTTGCGCCTCGGGCACGGCGCCAGATTGCAACATCTGAGATACACGCGCGGCAATACGTTCCCGCAGAATATTGATATCTGGATTGATTAACACACGGCATGCATTTGGTACAACCGCGCCAATACGTGGTGCATTTTGAAACACAGATAAATGCTGGCCTGTTTCAATAAAAACTTCCAGTGCACGGGCAACACGCTGGGGATCAGTTGCCTTGAAATCAGGTGGTAATATTTTGCGTGCCACATCAATATCAGACGCAACAATTTCACGTGCAATTGTGCGTGACGCATCACTGACATCCGGCATTGGCGAAATACCATTTATCAATGCATTTATGTAATAACCTGTCCCCCCAACAAAAATAGGTATCATACCAGATACAATGGCGTTATCATATTCTGTCTGCGCCATTGTCAGATATTCTGCAACACTAATTTGCTGTGACAATGGCAAAATTGAAAACAGTCTGTACGGAACCCCGTCAATACTGTCTGATAATGCACGATTTGCAAATGGACTGGCAGAAATATTTTCAATACCACGATAAAATTGAACACTGTCACAATTTATGATTACACCACCAATTTCGCACGCCAAACGATGGGCAAATCCAGATTTTCCCGATGCTGTTGGACCTGTGATAATATACGCATTGTGTTTCATGTGTTCTGATTATAAGATCAAAAATATAATTGTAAATAAAATATTGTAATTGTAAAATTTATGGTGCTATTATAAACACATGTCCAATTATATAATAAACGAAAGGAAAAATAATATGTCAAAAGTAAGAGTTGCAATTAACGGTTTCGGTCGCATTGGTCGCTTGGTGTTGCGTGCGGCACTGGAATCTGGTCGTGATGATATTGAATTTGTTGCTGTGAACGACTTGGCACCTGCGGAACAAAACGCATATTTGTTGAAATACGATTCTGTACACGGTAATCTGCCAATGGATGTAAAACTGGACGGCGAATACATTATCGCAGGCAACCATAAAATTAAATGCCTGTCAGAACGCAATCCAGAAAACCTGCCTTGGAAGGAAATGAACATTGATATCGTTATGGAATGCACTGGTATCTTTACCGCAGCAGACAAGGCACGTGTTCACTTGGTCGCGGGGGCAAAGCGTGTACTGGTATCTGCACCATCTGCGGGCGCAGATAAAACAATCGTATTCGGCGTTAACCAAGATACATTAACACCATCAGATTTGATTGTTTCCAACGCATCATGCACAACAAACTGCTTGGCCCCAGTGGTTCAGGTATTAAATAATAAATACGGCATTGTATCTGGATGGATGACAACAGTGCATGCATACACTGGCGATCAACAATTATTGGATAAAAACCACAAAGATTTTCGCCGTGCAAGGGCAGCCAATCTGTCCATGATTCCAACCAGCACAGGCGCGGCCAAGGCAATCGGCTTGGTATTACCAGAATTAGCGGGTAAACTGGACGGCATGGCAATTCGTGTACCAACCCCAGACGTATCTGTTGTTGAACTGGTTGTAAACTTGGAAAAATCTGCAACTGTCGAAGAAATCAACAGCGCAATGAAGGCAGCTGAATCCAAAACATTTGGGTATAATGATTTGCCATTGGTATCAATCGACTTTACCCATGATGCACACAGTTCTGTATTCGATGCCGGTCAGACCAAGGTCTTGGGCGACAAACTGGTTCATGTAACAGCATGGTATGATAACGAATGGGGCTTTTCAAACCGCATGTGTGATACAGCTGTTGCGATGGGCAAACTGATATAACAACATCCCCCGTTTGGGGGATTTTTAATTTATGAAAAAAAGTACTTGCAATTATTTTGCAGACAGTATAATATGTGCATTGCTTTAAGGGGTTGTAGCTCAGCTGGTTAGAGCGTCTGCCTGTCACGCAGAAGGTCGCGGGTTCGAGCCCCGTCAATCCCGCCAGCTATTCACACCGTTCACACGAACGGTGTTTTTTCTTGTTTATTGTTGTGATTTTTGGTTTATAATACCTGTATACGAATAACGAAAGGAGAAAACATGAAATTCAAATTGATTGCAACTGGCATTTGCGCATTGGCATTAACTGCATGTGGCGACAACGGACAAAACCCAGAAATGTTAAAGGGTGTAAACTTTATATCTGCCCAGCCTGGGGTTGACATTACTTTGTCTTTTGACCCAAGCGAAATGCGTGTATATGGACGTGTTGTTAACAACTATAACGGCGCATATACTGCGGACGGTGATGAAATCAAATTTGATGGATTCGCATCAACGATGATGTTGGGGGCGCCAGAAGCGATGGAAACAGAAACAGAATACTTTCAATTTATGCCAACTGTTGAAACATACGAATACGCAGACGGCAAACTGACCCTGATTGGCGAAGGTGGCAAAGAAATTGTCTTTGTTCAAGTCGAAGACACACCAGATGCACAGGCATCTGAAACATCAGCGGAATAAAATCGTTGATAAATACTTGACAACCGCCTCAAGACCAGTTATAATTTGCCAGCGTTCGATTAAGGACACGGCAGTTTTGGCCCCATCGTCTAGAGGCCTAGGACACCGCCCTTTCAAGGCGAGAACACCGGTTCGAATCCGGTTGGGGCTGCCAAAA
>JAGBCZ010000039.1 GCA_017937735.1 Alphaproteobacteria bacterium
CATATATTAAAGCATGGGTCGAAAGTATGCAAGATGCTAAAAATGGAACAGGAAATAATAACACAAATACAGCAACGGTTCGTTTTGAATTAAATGGGTTGGCAAGGTTTGTAGATGGGTACACACCAAATACAACAGTTACAATAGGTTCCAAATTTACATTGCCGTCCACAAGTAAGTTACTTTCGCTGGCCGATGGTATCGATGGGGCAGTTTCAGTTAAGGATCAAGAAGCTAGTGAAGATGTGAAACATTTTTGGTGTTATAAATTTTCTGGTACAGAAACTAAGTGTGTAAGACCAGATACAGGTATTCATGCAGACTATGTTGAAAAACTTGTTGATAATGGTGGAGTGTTGTATTTGTCACTGAATACTAAAGAAGGTTGTTCAAGTATGAATTATGCAGCATGGAACGGTAATGCTTGTTTGTGTACTGTGTCATACATTGCTTCGGGTTGTGATTCTGGCAAATAACTTTACATCCCCAAATTGGGGATTTTTTTATTTACGATTTGACATAAATTGTTGGTGGTAAAAAATATTTATTTGCATAAATATAATCCCCCGATTGGGGGATTTTTATTTCGTCACCTTTTGCAAGACTGCGGTAAATGTTGATTCTGCAACCTTTTTACCCGCAACCATCGCAATACCATGGAATTTATACATGCTCATCTTGCTGACCACCAGTTCAACATGCAATTCCAATTTGTCCCCAGGACGCACCATATGCGAAAACTTTATCTTTTCCATGGTGGTAAAATATCCCAACATGTCGCGACGCTCTTCTTCGCTTAATCGCTTGAACGCAACAAAGCATGCCGTTTGGGCCAAGGCTTCAACCTGTAAAACCCCGGGCATTATCGGATTGCCAGGAAAATGCCCCGAACACCAAAATTCATCGTCGCGTACATATTTTACACCAACCGCACTGGTGTCAGAATATTCGCGAATTTCATCCACCATACGCATATCACCACGATGTGGAATGATTTTTTCTATCTGTTTTGCATCTGCAATCATTTCTTGTACCTGCTTATTTCTTGGTATTCTTGCGTAACCATGCATAGTGACGCATAAATTCAGTCCCAGGCCCCGCCGGATAGCCCATATAGCTTTCCCCGTCTGGAACATTACGGAATACACCACTGTTTGCACCAATTGACGCATCATTACCAATTTTAACACCGTTGGCAACCCCAACATGACCACCCAGTAATGCACGGTCGCCAATTACAACACCACCTGCCAGACCAGTGCCACTGGCCAGAAAACATTCAGAACCAATTACAACCCCATGTGCAATCTGGCACAGATTATCAATCTTGGTCCCGTCGCCAATCGTCGTATCTGTCATCGCACCACGATCAATACATGTGTTCGCACCAACAGATACACGTTCGCCAATCACAACACGACCAACATGCGGAATAAATATGTTTTTGCCATTTTGACGGGTGTATCCAAACCCATCTTTGCCAATAACAGCGTTTGCGTTAATCACACTGTCTGCACCAACTGTTGCATTTTCAATGTGGGCCCCACTGTGTACAACAGTATTACGCCCCAGCACCACACCACGACCAATGTATGCCCCAGGATAAATCTTGACCCCAGGTTCGATTGAGGCCCCCCGCTCTATCGTCACAAATTGCCCGACATAGTTTGTACGCTTTTTCCGAAAGAACACACCGCGTTCGATATATGCATGCTTGCTGATGCCAAAGCGCGGTCTTTCGCGATATATTTCACCCAAAATTTTAACAATATTGCCACGCGGACTGTTTGTTATCAACAGTGTTGCACCACTGGGTGCATGCTGGGCCATTTCTGGTTGAACCAAAATTACAGTTGCACGCGTATTTTCCAATACAGATATTGGTAAAATCTTGAACGCATTGCTGTTCTGTTCTGTGGAATAAAAAGCCAACTGACCGGCACGTGCATCTGCAATTGGGGCAACCCCACGAACAGGTGCGTTTGCATCACCACGTAATTCCAGACCAAATTTGGCCGCCAATGCACCGGCTGTGGTTTTATTTGCCGCCGGCATAAACAAATTTTGTATAAACTTCATCATAGTGCCAGAATTATAAATCAAAAAAATACCCAATGCCAGACTTTTTATATATTATATTTTTTGCTTGTATTTTCACGATTCGTATATATAATATGTAATGTTCTTAAATAATTTTTTAAGGGCGGGGTTGAAAAACCCCGCTCTTTCAATAAGACATACAGAAAACACAAAGGAGTGAATAAATGTCTTTTGTATCTATGCCTCGTCAGGATTTGTTATTGGCTATTGATTCTTTGGCCCAAGAAAAACAAATCGATCGTGAAATCGTTATCGAATCACTGGAAGCGGCTATCGCAAAAATCGCAAAACATAAATATGGCGAAGAATTTAATATCGTCGCAAATATTGACCGCAAAAACGGTGCAATTTATGTTAAACGCTTGTTCGATGTTATCGAATCTGCCCAGGCTGCTGGCGAAGAATATGACCCAAATACAATGCTGACTGTATCTCAGGCAAAAAAGTATGCAAAAGATCCAGCTGTTGGTGATGTTGTCGAAGACGCACTGCCAGAACCAGAATTTGGCCGTATGGCATTCCAAACCGCCAAGCAAATGATGACAACACGCGTTCGCGATGCAGAAAAAGGTCGCCAATTCGAAGAATTCAAAGACACAATCGGCGATATCGTCAGTGGCGTTGTTAAACGCATCGAATTCGGCAGCGTTTTTGTCGATATTAACGGCAAAGCCGAAGGCTATATCAAGGGTACAGAATTAATTCCTGGGGAAAAATTGGCGGTTGGCGATCGTGTTCGTGCATTGATTATGGATGTTGTTCGTTCAAATACTGGCCCCCAGATTTTCTTGACACGCACACACCCAATGTTTATGGAAAAACTGTTTGTCCAAGAAGTACCAGAAATTTACGAAGGCGTTATAAAAATCAAATCTGTGGCACGTGCCCCAGGTTCACACGCAAAAATCGCCGTTGAAACACAAGACCCATCTATTGACGCGGTGGGTATGAC
Source organism: Alphaproteobacteria bacterium (assembly GCA_017937735.1). The sequence goes on from JAGBCZ010000039.1 coordinate 3,053, forward strand.
TGTGGGTATCAAGGGAACCAGAATTCAGCCTGTTATCAACGAATGTCATGGCGAAAAAATCGATGTTATCTTGTATTCCGAAGACCCTGCTGTATTCATCGTTAACGCAATGCAACCTGCCAAGGTCGCAAAAATCATCGTCGACGAAGATACACGCAGTGCAGCAGTGGTTGTTAACGAAGACCAACAGTCTTTGGCAATTGGTCGCCGCGGACAAAATGTTCGCTTGGCTTCACAGTTAACAGGCTGGAATATCGATGTTATGAACGAAACAGAAGAACAAGAAAAACGTGCAAAAGAATTCAAAGAAAAAACAGAACTGTTTATCGGTGGCTTGGATGTCGATGAAATGATTGCACAACTGTTAATCACCGAAGGTTTCCGTACAATCGAAGAAATCGCATTTGTTGATATTGCAGAACTGGAAGAAATCGAAGGATTTAATCCAGAATTGGCTGCGGAATTACAGAAACGTGCAAAAGACTATCTGGAAAGAATCGAAAAGAACTATTTCGAAGAAGGCCATAAAATTGGTATGTCTGATGACTTGTTGAACTTTACATTTATCAAACGCCCAATCATTATGCAACTGGGTGCAGCCGGTATCAAATCGCTGACAGATTTGGCAGATTTGGCAACGGATGAACTGGTTGAAATCTTGGGTGAAGACACAATGTCAAATCGTTTGGCTGGTCGTGTAATTATGAAAGCACGCGAAATCGCATACGATATCAAACAGGACGAAGAATAAAAATAAAAAAAACGGAGTGGCACATATGGCAACATTGACACTTGGAAAATCTGTGACAACTGATGCGGTACGCAGCAAAAAAGGCGACGCGGTGTTCGTTGAACGCCGCCGCCGCGTCGTTGCCCCAGGCAGCAAAGAACTGCGTGACGAACCAAATACACCTGCGGTGCCAAAAAACGCTGCAGATGAAAAATTGCGTGCGGTGTTGGCTGCTGC
>JAGBCZ010000040.1 GCA_017937735.1 Alphaproteobacteria bacterium
ATTCTGGTAGCAGCGGAGGGATTCGGACCCCCGACCAAAGGATTATGATTCCTCTGCTCTACCACTGAGCTACGCTGCCAAGCGACACAGATTATAACAGCATTTTTTTAAATTGCAAGTAAAAGACATATTATGATTTTATTCATAAATAAAATAATTATTTTTTTTAATAATTTGTGTTGAATGGGGGTGCACCTTGTGATAGAATATGTCCTATGAAAAAAATTTTGTTCGTTTTGTTGGTGTCTATGATTTCTGCGGCAAATGCAGATGAAAACCCGTTCTTTGATGGGTATGAAAATCAAATTGTATTTAATCTGGGAACGGGAACAAATCATGGTTTTTTATTTTCGCCACCAACACAATTTGTCCCGTTTGCAATGGCACAGGTTCAATATTCACAACCGGCTAATTTTTTTCGATTGCCTGCACGAATGTCGCTGAATGTATTTCAGACATTTGGTTATGGGGAAAAATACGGTTGGGATTGGCGTGACTTTACAATACCTATTGCAACAGTGTCTGGTGATGTTAGTCTGGCAAGTTGGGATAATTGGAATGTCTTTATGGGATTTGGGGCAGGGTTCCAAGCACAACAAAATGACAGAATTGGTTCTAAATTTATTTTTGGCTTCAAGGTCGGTGGTGCATACAGATTTTCTGAATGTTTTTCGCTTGAATTTTTTATGCAACATATGTCGAACGGTAATACCGCCCCAGAAAACAATTCTTATGCATTTTATGGTATTGGTTTAGCGTATAATTTTTAATAATTTTTATCATTGTGTTTGCGTTTTTGTTTTGTTTGATGTAGAATTTTGTGTGAATTCACAGGGATGTGGGTTCGGGGTCGTCAAAAAGCCCATAACTAAACGGTACGAGAAAGTGCGTGCTGAATATCCATACAAAATATGGCGCGGATGCGTCATTTTTGTAAAAACACCCTTTTGCACGCTGTGTGTCGGGGTGCCGTCGGCTATACCACAGGGGCATTGCCCCAAAGGCCGGCGGGGTCATTTTTAGTTATGATTTTTTGAACACCCCGACCGCCATAGTTTCTGTGGCGGTTTGTTTTTTTTATTACAGGGGTGCAAGATATGGCGGTTAAATTCAAAGATTTTATTTTATCATGGTATCGGGCGTGGCATTTGTATAATATGGATGACCCACGAAAACAGCGATGGGCCGATTTACATGGCAAAGCGTTTGAAATTAATTCACGTGGTGAAATGGTTTTTCTGGATGATAAACGTACCGCCACGCAAAAAGGGTGGACAAATCTGCGTACGGGTGAATTGGCAACAGAATTGCCGGTACCTGATTTATCAGACGAAGATTGGCGTTATTTTTATAAATTATGTCGTACTGTCATACGTAATATAAATGACAAGCGTGAAGACCTGTTGCGTAATGACCCAGAAAAAAACCCGTTGCCAATTGATAAGTGGTTTGGAAATAAAAATCTGAAGCCGTTTTCAGAACAGTCTGTTGACACAGATATCAAAGATAAGTTGGCAACATTTGCAGTGTTGGTGCGCAACGACCAGCGTTTGAAAAATAAATTGTCAGACAGTTTTTCACCTGATTATTCGTTGGAAACGTTTCTGACGGATTTAATTGACCGTGATTATTCACGAAATTCACAGTTTTGTATTCCAAAAATTCAGGTGTTGATTCGTATATTGCCGGGATTAGTGCGGGGTGAATATGACTATGAAGAAATGGCGTATCGCAGTGCGTTGGATGATGAAACGGTAAATAAGATTTTTTCTATATTTATCCCCAGTGTTTCTGCCACGGTGCGTATAAGTGACCGAGTCAAAGAACTTGAAAATGAATTTGTTATGTTGTCAGAAAAACTGGACCCAGAAAACGAAGAAATTAATTCGGCACAATTGCGACAATTTCAGGACCCCAGTTGTTATCGTGAAATATTAAAGGCGTTGTATGCATCTGACCGTACAGAAAAAAAGTCTGTATTTCATAATCAATTTGCATCAAATGGTGGTGGTGAAATCACAGGATATATGAATGAAGTTGTGAATAATAACAACTATGAATCTGGGCCAAATGAACTGATTCCAAAACTGGATAAACAGCAGACTGTTTTGGAACAAGTCAAAGAAAAAATAGATGATTTTACCGATGAACACTTTAAACGCCTGACAGACCGGGCCGCCCGGCATATTTATATAGATGCTAATGCAACACCAATTGTAAATGCGATTATCAAAGAAAAGATATCACCAACAGATGGGTTGGGAAAAATACTGGATGCAAAAGATGCAATTACAAAGCGCGTAATGGCCAAACAGCCAGGTGCCAAGAAATCGTGTGATTTTTTGTTTGAAGTGTTATCGTATATCAAGTCGTCTGGTGATATGGATTCTGCGTTTGACGGTGCGTTGCGAAATGGGCGTGCAGCAGAGGCAATCGCATTTGAAATAATAAAATATGCAATTGTAAAACGTAAAATAAACGAAGCTAAATCTGCATTAGAAGTGTTCGCAGTAATGCGGTATGACACGTTTTCATCGGCACATTGGAAACAGTTTAAAGATGCACAAAAGGGTGGAATACTGGGGAGCAAGGATTTGTCATTTAACAAAGCCAGCGAATCTATATCTATTATAACGCGTACGTTTGATAATGTAATGTTTGCAGGGATAAATGCACTGTTTTGGGCGGGGGTGGTTGGACGTAATTTATTCCAACATGCGCGTGCAAAAATGCGTCCCGATGATACTGTGCGTTTAAAGACGGCGTTGGATAAAATGGAATCAGACAGTCGTGAATTTAAAAGTCTGGATACCGCACGGGTTGAACATTTAGATGTCCGGCACCGTTTGACAGCGGCCCAGTCTGAATTTGCGTATGCAAAAATACGTCGTGATGAACGTGATGATATTAAGGCGGATATTAATAATTTAAAAGCACAAATTCCTGTGGCACGCGTTGATGTAAATCCAGACAGGTTAGTTCAATTAAATGAACAGATTGCACAAAAAGAAGAACAACTAAGACAGATAAATCATCTGGAAAACTTGCATCGTGCAGAATTTGATTCTTTTGATAGATTAACCACAGATGTTGCAAACAAACAGCAACAAATCAAAGATGCCGAAGATGTATTGTTAACATTGACCAGACCAGATGAAATTGATGCACAACGCCGTAAAAT
>JAGBCZ010000041.1 GCA_017937735.1 Alphaproteobacteria bacterium
ATCATCTTTTAACTTATTTAATAAATCTTCCCAATGATACGGCCATGCTTTTTCATTGTCGCTTACCAAATTATATGGTTGTTCATTTTTCTTCTCTGTTATTTGTAGCACTAATGGTGTTTCAATGAACGTCACTTCTGGCAAAATACGTTGTCTCAGATTTTCGTTAATTTCTGTTATAGATAAACGTTCAGAAAACTGTAGCACATTTGCATTATTAGAAACTTTGTATTCCAATAATTTGTCACCATTGTCATCCAACGTTATTTCCGAGGTTGCATGAGTACCCAAATTATTAACCTGCAATTTAAACATCTGAACATACATGAATTCCAAAGAATCTTTTATTTCTTCCTGTTCTGATATACTCGTTAGTCCCCTCATCAAATCGTTTAAAGATTTTTTTGCGGCCGTCTTACTTTTTTCATCTAATGTAGCAAATTCATCTATCAATTTAATTTGTAAAACAAGCGATTCTCTTACAGAAGAATAATCGTGTGATTTCAATAATTCTATCAATCTTCTCGCAAAACCAGCATTAAATTTTGTCATCAATAAATTTAAATCACGATTTTTCTGTTGAGAATCCAATTGTTGAAAATTTTTCTGTATACTATAAAACAGTGCTCTACACATACTCTCAACAAGCACTTTACGATGTTCATAAACGATTTTCTCGCTGTCACTAACAGATTTAATGATTGTATAAACAGTTTTTCCGACAGTACTTTTTCCTGTTCCATTTGATCCAGCTATAACATTCAACCCATTAAGATTGATATCTGCGTCTTTTATATAACCAACATTTTTTAGGGTTATTCTCATTGTATAATCCTGTTGTTCCAACTAAATGATAGTATGTTTTTTTTACTTGACAAGCTTATTATATCATTTTTTTTGTAAAAAAAACAGGGGACAATCAAAATTTAATTGATCTTCCCCTTTCACTTTGCTCGCATTATATCACATTTTGCACTAAAAGTCAATTTGTTTATGTTTCTCAAACTACATATCTCAAAACTTCCATAAGCTTAACCATTCCGTAGACGTCCCTTCCTTTTTGTATTTTTAGATAAATCTAGCTACACGACGACACATTTTTCTACATATTTGACACAAATTCAAGAATCACCACACAACAAACACACCGCCCTTGATTTTTGTGGGAAATGGTGTAGAATATGTGTGTGCAAGTAATTGCACGATCGGCATTAAAAGTGAGAACGGGTTTCATCGCCCAAACGTCACGACTTCTAATGTCCCGACAATGGTCGGGATGCTGTTGCTATACAATAAGGTTTATCCTGAAGGCACAGAGTTCTACGTTTGAACTGATGAACTCCCGACCACTCTTTCATTGAGTGGTCTTTTGTTTGGGGTTGTATGGTTGTCAGACAATGGACTTTTGTTATTGCGATTGCGTTCGTCATTGGGGTTGGCGTTGGGGTGCAATTACCCACACGGACGGTCGCACCACCCAGCGCAAGAGTACACCAAGCGATTTGAATATTTGTGGAATACATATAAAAAATAACCCGCCCACACAGGGTGGGTGTTTATTTATGCAGGGCGATATTTATCCGCTCAGATAATTTCTTTGCGTGTTTCCTGACGGAAAGGTAGAACACGAACGAAATCGCCAAACAAGTAATCCCAACAACACTATTCCCAACTGTCAAGGCAAAAATCATCAAAACAATTGATGCCATCAACACATTACGAGACAGTGCGTATTCACGACTCAATGTTTTTAAAAACACGTCTTCTTTTTCAGCAGAAACATATTCTTTATAATCATGCCATTGGATCTTGATTTTACGCGACAACCAAGTTCTGCGTTCTGGGGGCACGTCCGTCATTAGAATTTCTTCCAAGAATACGGATGCCATACGGTTCATAACCAGTCCTACAAAATAAGCCAATGCAATAAAACACACTGTTTCCGTAGTTGGGCTATTTATTACCCCTTGTAGCAGTCGCCACTGTGCGCCAAAGAACAAGGGATCGATTAACACAAGCCCAATTAAAGAAACCAGACCAATAAACAACATGTTTATCAAATGATAAAAAGGTATCTTGTTCATGACCACCCCCACTTATGCGGCATGATGCCAAGAATCAAATGAGTAATTCCCAAACGGATCAATGCGTAAAACGATGTTACCGTCTTTTCTGGTCGTTAACACATGTCTGGATTCACCGTTAAGCCATATTCCGCGTCCATTATTGTAGGCACACGCCGACCCTAGTTGACTGTCGTGCTCGCAACGTTTATCAGATATAATCGTTGCGCGCGGATTAACCACAGCGAAAAATTCGGGACAAAAATCTGTTGTACGACCATGATGTGGCGCTAATAAAAAATCAGCGTTTTTTACTGCGGCCACAAATTCTGGATTCGTCATCATCTTTACCAAGATTTCTTTGTTGTTATCACCAGTAAGCACGACTTTACATTCCCCAAAACTTAAAACATAAACTTTAGAGAAAGTGTTTGGATCTTCTAGATCTTGGTCGTTTTTATCTGGGCTAAACGCCTGCCATTTAAGCCCGCCATTGACATATTCTGAAAAAGGATCTTCCTCTGGCGGAACGACTTTTGTATAACTGCTGTTCATTGCGTTTATATAATCAACTCTAGTACGATCTTTTACATCAAATTTGGTACGATCTATCGGGAATGCGGATTTTGCCCTGCTTAAGACCCTGGGGCTTATTCCATACCTTTCAAGATTCATAATATCGTGATAGTGATCTTCATGTGGATGTGTGATAACCAACGCATCCAACTGGCTGATTTGACCGATGTTTGTCAGATGGTAAGCTGGCGAGAAATCGTCACTACCGCCTATATCAACCAAAATATTTTTTCCATTTGGGGTTTGTATATGTGTGCAGGAACCGTGTCCCACGTCAAAGAATGTTATTTTTGTTTCTGACATTTCTTTTTCCTTTCCTTATTTAATAAACAGTCAACCCTACCCAATTAACAAACCGATTGACCAGGTTACAGGAATTTGATATAATCAGAAGCGTTCGAAGATGTCCGATTATATTGGATATCCCAAATCTGTCGTGCCAACGACAGATTTTTTTGATTTTAAACAGGTTTAAACCACCGTCAAAACCAAAGATTTATCTTGGCATACAACAGAAAAAGCCAATGTCAATTTAAATTTAATACTTTTTATAAATTTGTGATAAAATACAAATGATAGACAAATAAAAGACGAGAAATCGCTTGACAGTATAAAGTTTTTTGTCATACTTTCAATATAAAGTCGTTGCAAATGGATGATATTTTTGATCTTTCAAAGGTAAACAACGTACCAGAATCAATCAAAGCAGATCTGGGGCTGGACGAGTTTGCAGAAGAAATAATCAAGCTGTTTACAATTGCGGACCAACCACTAAACATTAATCAGGTCTTTATTGCGCATTATAAAATGTTTTCTGCGACTAAAAACTCTGACGGAAATTACGAAACCAAACCAGACGTAAAACCGAAAACCAAACGACAAATCACTCTTAAATTATACAGCATGAGCAAAGAGCCAGATTCTGTTATTATTTCCATAGGTCGTGGCACATACAAGCTTAATACTTGCAAGAAAGAGCAGCTTGCGTTGCCGTTGTAACAAATCCTTTCCAATATTTAATCCCCTCAACAGCTCGGGCAGAATCATGTTTTTTGTCTGTTACTTGCTCACAAGCCTGATCATTAACTTGATCACAAACTATACAAGTTGGCACAGATTCAACAGTTATTTGTCTGCGCTGTCCAGCAACCAAGACAAGGCATTGACATGTTTGACACCGTTGTATTCACCGTCAGCTCCATCCAAAGTTATCAAGTATTTCGGATAGTTATCATCTATTTCTGCAAGCGATGCCATTTCACGCATAAAGACATCTTCATCAACAACAGATTTGGATATCTGATAATATTCAACCACACCTGAACCTTTGGTGGCAACAAAATCAACCTCTAACTCTTTTGTTCCTCCGCCAGTCAACTTTTTACTGATTTTCCCAACATTTACAGTATAGCCACGTCTTAACAGCTCAAGATAAACAACGTTTTCAAGTATCTTACCGTCATCGCCGATTTTTCGCCCCAGCACCACCTGTCTTAACCCGGCATCACAGACATAATACTTTGGTGACGAGGTCAGTATCTTTTTGCCCTTTAAATCCATACGTTCACAGCGATATAGCATGTAGCTATCCAGCAACCCTTGAACATATTTATTTATAGAATCATTACTGACAGTATCGCCCAACTGCTTTTCTATATTTAGAATACTGGTTTCTTTGGATATGTTATCGAACATGAACTTAACAACCTCGTTCAATTTTTGTGGGCTGCGCAGGTTGTAACGCTCTATTATGTCCTTGTTTATAGTATTATTGTAGACAGAATCCAACAAATACTCATCTATTAATTCAGAATCACCGTCATATTTCAAAGTCTGTGGGAAACCACTTTGCGCTATATATCTGGCGTAAACAGCCTTTAAATCTGGAACAAAACGCATGCCGTTTTCCATTGGATACAACCCATCTACAAACTCTTTAAAAGACAATGGTTGCATTTTTATTTCTGTATAACGCCCGCCCAATAAGGTTGCCAGTTTGCTGGAAAACATGTAAGCATTCGATCCGGTCAAGTACAGGTCCACATTTTCCTTGTCTCGCAAAGTATTTGCAACCTTTTGCCATTCTGGCACCATTTGTATTTCATCCAAGAAGACATAATTCATCTTGCCCGGAACCAACAAGCTCATTACATGTTCATACAATTTATGAGGATCTAACAACCACTGGTTGTCTAACATATCCAAATCTATTTTATGTATCTGGGTGGCATCAACACCAGTGGACAGCAAATATTGCCCAAACAATACCAACAGTTTGGACTTACCGCAGCGTCTGACCCCAGTAACTATTTTTACCATACTGGCATCAGATGACCATTTTTTTAATTTTTCCAGATACTCTGGTCTGTTTATTAGTTTTTCTTCTGCCATTTATAACCTCTTTTTTATGTAAGTATAGCTTACCTTTTTGCCATCTGCAATAAATTTCTATTATAATAGAAACTTTTGGAATAATTCCGAAAATTTCTATCGGACTAGAATTCCTAGACTTTTTGCACATTTTTCGACCCATTTTTCTGACATTTTTGCACGTTTTTTGACCCAGGCTCGGCTTTTATGACAAAAATTTCTGTCATAATAGAAATTTTCTGCAGTTTTACATAAAATTTCTATTAAGGCGGAAATTGCGACTTTTAGAACAGTTTATCCGGACATATACAGAAAACACAATAGACTTTTACTTCCTGATTATTAGCTTTATAAAAAACGGCCTTATTTGGCCGTTTTTTTTATAAAACATCATTCTCACCAAGCTAATTCATCTCTCTCTATTCTGTCTCGCCTTTCTGACAAAACTTCGCCGTTATATTTAAACATAGCTGGCCCCTGTACGGTATTCCAATTGATGCCACGCTTATGCAACAACTCTTTTGCTAATGTACTTAAACGATACTCTGCCCCCTTGTATGAAACGGTATTTTCAGAAATTACTGTACAAGTTTCAGACTCATCCTTTATAAAAACCAAAGTTGCCCCATTAGGAATATCTAACATGTCAAAATTAAATCGACTACGAGATACCCGTGACAACTTTCTAGCTTTACGTGCATCCCTTTGTGCCTGAGCATATTGTTGCTGAACTTCTGGCGGCAAAGGATTCTCAGACAAAGAAGACTCTTGATATGGATAATGTTTTATAATCCTATCAATCATTTGTTGAGTTCGGTTTTCTATGTCTGCTTTTGTCCATTCATTATAAGACAACAGTTCTTCATTTAATTTAATATGTCTTGTTTGTTCTAGTATTTGTTTCTTTTTGTCCCATTCGTCATTGCCCATTTGGCTATTATTAAGACTGGTTGCCAAGGTTAAATTGCCAATCAAACCGACATACTGATCATACTCATCCTCTGGAACATATTTCTTCCAATAATCCGTCGCAGTCTGTGGCAACAAATGCTCTACACTTAAATTTGATAAATCAACCTGGGCAGAATTATCAACCAATTCAAGCTTATCCAGAACAGAACGTGTACATTTTAAGACATAAGCATCGTTATGAGATAAAAAGTCTCTTAAATCCTGATCCGTTGGCATCTTCATTGCCGTAAATCTTGTTTCGTTTATTAAGAAATACTTTACATTATCCACGATATTTTCATATTTATCGCCTGTTGCTAGAATGACATGCCTTAAAAAACCTGGAAAAAACCTTGTAATTTCGCTTGTGTCTCTTGCAACAAGCGCACGTCTGGTCAAATAAATATCTACAAGATCAATAATGGCATCCAGTGTTCTTGGTGATATTTTTTGTTCATCATAAAACTTGTACATCTCCATTAAAAATGGTGCAGGCATAACAGATGGATTCCGTCTAAAGAAACGTAATGCTGGCAAGGATTTTACTGCATCCTCTTCTTGATACAGTGCCCAATAATAGCCCATGTACCGATTTATCTTTTCAAAGATTTCCTGCTTGCTTACTTCTTCATCGTCGCACCATAATTTAAAGGCGCTATAAACTTCTTTCTTTTTTGGCAGATCGTACGTTTGATTTGCTAAAAATAATCTGAAAAACTCTTCTAGTTCTTTAGAATCTTCAACCTTCGCTTCTAATGGCTTCCAATATTTTTCGTACAAACGTTCTTGTTCAACATCTTCTTCTCCCATCAGCAAATAATTGCGTATAAGATCTGCCGCAGTCAACGGAGCCCCTTTTGAATTAATACTTTCAAAGATTTGCTGCGGGTCATCTGTATTCAACAACGGGATTGTAACTATGTATAGCTTCTGTAACGCATCTAAAACTGCCTCTAGACTATAATCATCTGACAACCATTTGCCTATTCTATTTTTTATAGCAATATAATTTTTATAAACATTGGTATTTTGTTCTTCCGAGGTTATAGCCTTTAAATTTCCATCAACAATTTTGACATACACATTGTCATCAGACACCAGCGGCTTTAATTTCAATTTCATGGATGCATCTTCTATGTATTTATTTATCAAATACATATCATCCAATTTTTCTGGGAATGCAGAATCATCGTTGTCCTGTTGGGCAATGTGCTTTAATGCATACAAGGTCAAAAATATCGTCGTTAAACGCTGCTGACCATCAACCACCTGATATTCATGATGATTAAAAGCACGGGGTAAATCTAAATATATTACTATACCAAAGAAGTGCGCAGAACTTTCTTTATACAAAAGCCGTTCTGTATCATCTAAAAACACTTCTACTTCTTCTTTTGCTTTCCATGTATAATTACGCTGATATACAGGAATAACAAACTGACACCCCATACTTTTTTGAATAAAATCTAATATTGATGTTCTCATTGGTGCTGGTGCATACATCTATACCTCCGTTACTTTTCTTACATAGATGTTACCAGAGTCTCACAAAAAAACAACAACAAACAATAAATTCCTACCCCAATAATCCCAGCATTGAATTGGTGGCGCGTTGCATTGATTCACGGACAGGGGCACAGGATAATCTGGCATAGATTTGGGTGGCGGCGGTGGAACGATGCCCCAGCAACTGGCCGATGATGTGCAGGCTGGATCCGGTGATGGCCTGGTAACTGCCCATTGTGCGGCGCAGGTCATGAATACGCAGGTTTTCAATATTCGCACGTTTCAGCAGTGCATTCCACGCACGTTTAGGCTCTTCGATATGGCCACTTTTGCTGGTGCTGCTGGGGAACAGCCACGGATTATCCCCGGCCGTTCTGTACATTTGTATCAGGATTTCACGGACCTGGTCCGTCATGGGTGTGTTAACCGTATCGCCATTCTTGGTATCAACAAATCGCACAATATCGTTTTTAAAATCTATGTCGCCCCAGCGTAGTGCCAAGATATTACTGCGACGTTGCCCTAAATATAGCGATACGGATATAAATATCGATATATATCGACACTCACTCCAAACTAATCTAACTGGAAAAATAGACACTAATATATCCATACATATTGTTTACAATTTTTAACATTAAATTTTAATATCTTGATTCTGATGATTGTTTGTGTCATATTTTGACTATTGTTAGGTAAGGATTTATTTTTATGGCCACAAAAAAACTTCGTGTTTTGTCGCTTTTTTCTGGTTGTGGAGGCATGGATTTAGGACTCGAAGGTGGTTTTGAAATACCTTCTTCTTGTTATAATAAAAAAATGCACCCAGACTGGCTTCCAACCAGTTCTAAAAAGGGATTTATTAAATTAAGGAAAACTTGTTTTGACACTGTTTTCGCTAATGACATCAGAAAGGATGCAAAATCTGCGTGGGTAAAATATTTTAAAAAGCATGATAAAAACATTTACCATATTACAAGTATTGTTGATTTGGTCAAGGCAGCCCAAAAAGGCGAATATACATTTCCTGAAAATATTGATGTTGTGACTGGGGGCTTCCCGTGCCAAGATTTCTCTGTTGCTGGAAAAAGGAAAGGATTTTGTTCTGACAAATCGCATAATGGCGACAAATCTGTAACATGTATAAACATAAAAGAAAGTCGGGGTTCACTATATTTGTGGATGAAAGATGTAATATCAATTGTCCAACCCAAATTATTTATTGCTGAAAATGTAAAAGGTTTAACAAATCTTGCTGATGCAAAACAAATAATAGAACGAGATTTTAGTTCTACTTGCCATGATGGATACTTGGTTGTTAATGCCAAAGTATTGTACGCTCCTGATTATGGTATACCACAGTCTCGTGAACGCGTGATCTTTTTAGGATTTAAGAAATCTGCACTAAGATCAGAGGCTTTGGTGGAATTATCTAAATCAACGATAAGTAATTTGTATAATCCATACCCAATCAAAACACATAGTTGCACCCCAAATATAGATCAATTACCGATTGTTACAACAAGTCAGGTTTTATTTGATTTACCTGAACCTGAAGAATCCGAAGATCTAGATCAACAAGTTTTTTCAAAAGCAAAATATATGGGTAAACACTGCCAGGGACAAAATGAAATTAAATGGGATCATGTTGCTCCAACTATTCGTTCTGAACATCATGGCAACATTGAATTTAGGCGTCTTAGCGAAGAACATGGTGGCACACACATAAACGAATTAAGAAGTGGCAAAAAAGAACGTCGATTAACAATTAGAGAATGTGCGCGAATTCAAACATTTCCAGATGATTATCATTTTATTTCTAAAAAAGATAATGACCTTCCTCCTGTTTCTGGTTCACAAGCCTATCAACTTATTGGCAATGCCGTTCCACCATATTTAGCATACAATTTAGCAAAACGGCTTGAAAAAAACTGGGACTTGTACTTCAAAGGAGACGATGAGTGATAATTTCGTATAACAGAAAACCAACAAACACAGAATTTGAATCATTAATCGCAAAAGCTACAAATGTTTTGAATACCGAAGCAAAACGTAATAGTGCTTATTTCCTTACTAGAACGGCACAAAAATTAGAAGATGATGTAGTTGTAGCACTAAATAAAGCGGCCGTTGGTTCCCCATTTGAAGGTTCTATTCAAAAAATTTCGGGACAATATTTTCCCGACATTATTGTCGGTCGTTATTTCGGCATTGAAGTAAAAAGTTCAAAGGATGAACATTGGACAACTCTCGGGGGAAGCATTAACGAATCTACGAGAATTCAAGATATAGAGCGTATTTTCTTAACATTTGGCAAATTAACCACCCCTGTTGAATTTATAAGCCGTCCCTATCAGGATTGCTTGTCAGATATTGTTGTTACTCACTACCCCAGATATAAAATTAACATGAAGCTAGAACCTGGCGAAACAATTTTTGATAAAATGAATATTGCTTATGACGATCTCAGACAAAAGGATAATCCTGTAAAAGACGTTATTCTGTATTACAAACGACTGCTTAAATCGGGTGAACGTCTGTGGTGGCTTGATCTTGGGAATGACGAAGCGCCAAATGAGATAGTTGCTTCAACCTCTGCCAGAGTTCGTCTATGGAAAACATTATCTTCAGAAGAGAAACAAAACTTTATCATTAATGCGTATACTCTATTTCCTGAGATTGTTGGAAATGCCCCAGATAAATACGATAATTTTTCCCTGTGGTTAGTATCAAACTATGGCATTGTTTCAACTTCTATGCGCGATTCTTTTTCTGCTGGGGGAAGAGTTAAAGTTTCTATACGGAACCAAATATACGATTTGTCTCGCACAGTTTACAATCTATACTTGAATAAGGATATTATTAAACACAAACTTGCGTCTATTCCTGAGCTTGTATTAAAAGATCTCTGGAAAGTTCCTGCAATTCATCCTGATCGTTTTGGACAATGGCTTGCAATTGTTACAAGCATAAACCCTGAGTGTGGATGCTTAGCCTAAATAATAGCAATACCTTTTGGTATTTAAGTCTCTCTATCCAAAAAACTGTGATGCAAAGTGAGGTTGCATGTGGTATAATTTATGGGAAAGAAAGGATTTTGGTATGCAAGATTTTTTAACAGTATTTAAGAAAAACGATGGAGCAAAACCGATTGCACAAAATTTCATTCGGGTTCCAGACTTTAACGACAAAACGCATGAATTAGAGGCACACTCTTTCGTACTATATGGCGATGCATCTGAGGTTGATCTTTCAAACGCTGGCGATATGTTACCATGCATACGTTTTAACAGCAAAACAAAATTTCCGTCCACCGATAAAATGCCAGACGGTTTTAATCCGCAACAGGTATTAGAAAACGGAAAAGCACCAGGTCTGAACATTGCTGATTTGCACACAATGGGAATTACAGGAAAAGGTATAACCGTTGCGATTATAGACCAACCGTTAAATACAGAACACATCGAGATAAAAGACAACATAGTTCACTATGAATCCGCAGGTTATCCTGAACATATAGAAGCACAGTTTCATGGAACAGCCGTATCAAGCTTATTGGCTGGAAAAACTGTTGGTGTTGCCCCAGATGCAAAAATTGTTTATTTTGCGGCAAACAATACAAAAAAAACAAGAACACTTGCAAATAAAGAATTTCAAAAGATATTGCGACAACACTTTCCAAAAAACATAAATTTTGAAGAAACAATAAAGGATATACTTGATGGCAGGCATCAAACAGATGCAGAGTTTAGGTATAAAATAAACCAAATTATCGAAACTTTACCACCAGATATAAAAGAACAAGCGCTTTCTGTAAAAACTGAGATAGACTTTACCCACAGAGCCAATGCACTGCGCAAAATCTTGTTTATGAATGCCAGATTACCGCAAGATAAAAAAATATCGGCTGTATCAATCAGTTGGGGAATGTTAGGCACAGACCCAGAAAGCACAAAACTGATAAAAAAATTAATTGAAAGCGGTGTAATGGTTTTAACAACAGACTCTCATCGTTTTTATGGGAACAAAGCAGCATTTACAACAATAGATAGAAACATGAATTCAGATCCTAACGACATAAAATCTTATGAAGCAGGATTTTGGAAAGCAAATAAAGATAAATGGCACGAACGCTTGTTAGTTCCTGCTGGCGGTCGTACAATTGCCGGTTACTTAGACTATGATGATTACATATATTGTGGTGCAAATGGGGGAATGTCATGGTCAACACCGTATTTAGTTGGGGTTTATGCATTAGCTAAACAAATTGCACCAAACCTGACACCGCATCGCTTTTTTGAGATTGCACAACAAACCGCTGTATCAAACGGTAAAACAGGCAACAATAAAATTGTTCAACCACAAAGGATAATTCAACACCTGCAAAATGAGATGTTTTTACAACAACAAAACACACCAGACAGGTAAAAAACTGTGATTCGGTGTGGTATAATTTATGGGGCTAAGGGGTAATTATGCAAACATTAGAAAACCTGGAACAGAAATTTTTATCTGCCGTACCAATAAAGCCTTTTGAATTAGGCGACATTCATGCATCAATAAATTCAGATAAAAAATTATCCCCAGAACAAGCAAGGCACGATATTGCAACGCTGGCACAGATGTTTATAAATGCCTATGGCGGATGGCCATTTTATCCAAAATTATTGCGGTTGCGCATACTGAATAAACTGAACAGAATTTATGACAAAGTCACACACCCTATAACCACATCTGAATTGTTTGCACAATTAAAACCAATAATTGAAATTATGCCAGATAATCATCTGTGGATTAAACTGGGCGATAATTTGGCAAAATATCCACGCAGTCCACGTATTGATGTTGGGGTAAATCTGGCTGTAACGCATGGTGGCGGTAAAAAATATTATATCGACAAAATAGACAATATTGGTGTGATTGCTTTTTCAAAATGCTTTGCACCAGACGACAAAGAAAACTTGGAACAGTTCCGCAATCGTATTCGTGATGTTATGGGTGGCACATGCGCAATAATCATAGATTTGCGCGACAATGGTGGTGGCAGTCCGCTGATTATTTCTATGCTTGCAGACGAAATTATGGGGCCGGTTGGCATTCCGCGCACAAAATGTATGTGGTCGCGCACCACGCCCCAGGCACAAGAATTATATCAATATTCTACACTGTCGCGCGACCATATAGACAAAACAGTTGACCCAACAATTGTGGCGGATAACACCAAATTCAAATTGCCAACTGATTACAGCCCAGTATATGACCGTCCAATTTATATTTTACAAAATAACAAAACCGCATCATCGGCAGAACATTTGCAGGTGCAATTACGATATCACCCGCAAATGCAAATTGTTGGTTCAAATTCATCGGGGTGTATGCAATATACCAACTATCAAACACTGAAATTAGGTCATTCTGGTATTCTGATTCAATTAGCCAGTGTATATGCCGAATTCTTTGGAATAAAACACTTTGAAACACATGGGTTTACACCCGATATAAAATGTCCAGATGGCACTGATGCATTTGCCGTTGCAATGGCCCAGATTGACATAAAAAAATAAAACGATCAGACACAAAGGAAAGACAATGACCAAGATACCAACAGTCAGAGAAATGGAAGAATTATTACTGCGTGATTCCAAAACGGCAGATTTGATTGATGGTCGTAATGCCAAATCAAAATCGCCAGACACAAAACTGACTGCGGACCAAGTTCGACATGAAGTATCAGTCTTTGCGCGAGTGTTAATAAATATATATTGTGGTTGGCCTTTTCATAACGAGGTACTGAAACGCAAAATCTTGAAGACGTTGGTTGATATTCACAGAAACACAAAAGATATGACATCGGCAGAACTGCTGGAACAACTGCGCCCTGCGATTGAGATTATACCCGACAATCATATAAATTTACGTATGCTTGGATACGATATGGGTGTCCGAACCACACTGCGCAAACCAAGACCAAATGTCGGGAAAAATATTGCAAGCGGTAAAAAATTCCATACCGAACAACGTAGCGACATTGGAATTATAGCAGTACCAACACTATCTGGATGGACAGATGATGAACAGCAAATATTTGAGGAACAGTGGCGCACAATTCTGCCACGGTCAGAAATACTTATCATCGACCTGCGCGGTAATGGTGGTGGCAATAGTAAACCTTTGTCCGACATGGCAGATTATATTTTAGGCGATGAAAACTTTCCATTTGCACGCAGACAATATATTCGCAACAACCCAGATGCCAATGCTGTCAAAAAACTATATAGGCAATCAATCGGCACCAAATTTAATATTAAATCAACGACAGATCCCATTATTTACGAAGACAACAGTAACGATGATATATTACCAAAGTTTGATGCAACACGTGCAGGTTTTAATGGACCAATTTATATACTGATAGACAGTGGTGTAATGTCATCAGGAGAACTGATATGCACCCTGTTACGCAACCATCCAAAGGCAAAGTTTATCGGAACAAACACACGTGGTGGCGAAGTGTATGGCTATAACTATGCATACATATTATTACCACATTCACATATACGGTTTAATGTCGGCTGTGTATATCGTGAATTATTTACAGAAAACTTTGAATTAAACGGATACGAACCCGACATCAAATGCCTTGATGGCACCGATGCATTTGCGGTTGTAATGGCCGAGATTGAAAAAGGCAGAACAATGCAAACTCCGATACTAGAAAGATAAAAAATCCGCCCATCTGGGCGGTGTTTTATGCAACCGTTGCAAACATTTTCATATCACGTGGCTGCCCACGCAAGACGAAGTATTTACGCAAGACTCCTTCACACTCATAACCGCAACGCAGGGCCACAGCAGCAGACGGGATATTTTTTGCATCAATTGTTAATTGAATACGTTTTAACCCCATGTCAGCAAAACCCATTTCGGTCAATTTATTCAATGCACGTGTCATAATACCACGACCATTAAAACCGTGCGCCAACCAATAACTGATTTCGCCCATATTGTCGTCTGTATCAACAAAACTAATCTTGCCGGCAATTTCACCATCTAGCATAATAAAGTAAGCGCATTTATCATCGCCAAACGACTTTTCAATATTCGCCAGTGTTTTATCGGTTGTGGTATAGCCATCTACCCATTCCAAGAATTCACCCAGGAATTCACGATTGGCATTTATAACCGCCAACAGGCGTTCTGCATTTTGTGCCGTTGGTTCCAATTTTACCAGCCAGAAATCACCCATATCAATAATGCGTGGAAATGTTTTTATCGGATTTGTCATACATTTTCCTTTTATTACCCCATGTATTTTACCACATTTTTTATCAAAATGCTATGTAAGGCGATATGTGATGCAAAGTGGGGTTGTATGTGGTATAATTTGCATTATGAGTAACGTATTACATCTTGTTTTGAAACATTACTGGTTTGATAAGATTGTGTCGGGGGAAAAGACGTCTGAATATCGGGTGTGTTCTGAATACTGGAACAAGCGGTTCGCCAACAACCAATATGACACGGTTATTTTTCACAAAGGATATACAAACACAACTGCCACATATAAAATCAAATCGATTGGTGTTACATGCAAAAAAAATGATTTAAATCTGCCCCAGTGTTGGGAAATAAAAATTGCACAATAATAATCGCGCACATATTCAAGAAAAAGAATAATATCTGTCCATTTTTACCACTGTACTGATAAATGGGATGTTATCTTTGGATTCTTTGATTTGGTTGATAAGGACACTGCTGCCGGTAAAGACAACACACACTTCGTCATCCAACAAGAATTGCATTTGCAAGCATTCTGTTCCATCACGCTTGGTTGATTTACGCAATCTGAAATCGACCACTGTGATTTCACGATTTAAAATATCATCCAATCGTTTTTTATTACCAGGCATTGGCAGTTGATTTTTTGCAAACATTGCGAATTTCGGACACGTGTCAGATTTCACTTTTTTGATTTCATCCAAGGTCATTTTTTATCCCCATTGTTATCGTCATAAATTGGGCATCCAGGACGTTCAGAGATAATACCCTTACCAGACCAGATGCCCCCTGCGTTTTGTGTTTGTCCTGTTATTTATACGGACAGGATATATCGCCCCGCCTTTGATGTGACAAGGCATATAAATAAACAGATACTTTTTTCATGTATCTGAAAAGTGTATTACCACTTTGTCCTGCAGGCTAGCCAAACTTTGTCTTTGCGTTCAAAGTTATTACCTTGCAAAGGAGCGACCGACCCGAACAAGCCCGCGCGCAGCGCGACATTGCTACGGACGTTGTTACCGCAGTTGTTCGTACAATTCGAAGCGCAATTCGCAGCCGAGCTGTTGTCGTTGTTGAACGCCCAAAGCGAAGACACGGCAACGCCGCCACGCCCCACGAATCAGCTATCGCACAACCGATAACGGCGATACACCCTATTCCCGATTTTGGTCGGGAATTTTTGCGCCCCCACAGGGGGCGAAACTTTTTTCTTACCACGTTGCCCGTTGGTCAACGTGGCGGTCCCATCGTGTTTCACACGATGGCGCATTGCGTGTCACGCATTTCGTGCCACGGCCCATGGTCCAACATCATTGCGCGACCGACCCGAACAAGCCCGCGCGCAGCGCGACAGTGCCACGGACGCGGGCACCGCAGTAGTACGGACAAGCCGAAGCGCAAAGCGCAGCCGAGCTGAAGTCGTCGTCGAACGCCCAAAGCGAAGACACGGGGTGACTAACCTTGCACCAGCAATACTGACCTTCACGTTCACCCCCACCGGCGGTTAATGTTGCATTTGTTGTGCCCTGGGATCCACCTTTAACAGATAAACATGCTGCAACGCCGTACACCGTGCCATACGGGAACGTGACCGTCCATGTCATTGTGTTATCATCTTTGGTATATCCTGTGCCGACTATTGACGGGTCCAAGATTACTGCAACTGTATCTTCTAATGCACACATCGTTGTGGCGTAAACCGGTAATGTTATCAGCATGCACAGGACACATAATATCTTCTTCATCGTCTTTCCTTCCTTTGGTTTATTATTTTTATTATGCCAATACTTACACTTGCCCTTACCATATCGTGTCAAAGATGGTGCCACGGAATGCGGCATCACTTTTCATCGCATTCATACACGATGCGGTGCAACCAGAACTGCCACCACCGCATCCTGGGGTATCCGCACACGCATCCGCAGAATCATAACTTTTTAAATAAACCCAATACGATACAACGCCTGTGGGATTGCCATCTGTATATGTGGTTACAGGCGCAATCTTGCACCAACAGTTTGTTCCGGTGGTCGCCCCAGACGTCACAACAGAGGTCGGGTCTGTCGTGCTGTCCAGGGCGTTACATGATGCAAAACCTGTTATGTCCCTGTAATCGTATGTGACACGCCATGTTTTGTCAGTGTCTGTGTTGCTGCATTCTGAACTGGTGCCGTTGGTGTCTTTGCGAAACACGCTGATATACGTGTTCGTTTTTACGCACATCTGTACTGCATACACAGGCGCAATTACAAATATCATCAAAATGCCAAATATCGTTGCTACTTTCTTCATTATCGTTCCCCCCTTTTAATTCACTGCGTGATAGATTTTATTGTTGTATTTAATGTTTATGGCATCAGTTTGTGTGCCAGAAATTAAATTTATATAACAGGTTGTGTCGCCAGACTTAATATTCAATGACGGGGTAACAGATTTTGTCGCATACAGCGGATACGACAGCCCCGTATTCGTGCGCAGGGTCTTGTGTTCACCGGCACACAATGCAGAACAGGTTCCAACATCGGTGTATTCCAAACCGTCTTCACATAAAATACCGCAAATCATCGGTGAATCTGGCATTTCTGATTTACACTGGGCCGTTGTATATTTATATCCACCAGAACATGCGCCAGATGTGTTTAATTTAAAAAAGCTGTCATCGTTAACCGCCAAATCTAGATACCCGTCTGGACAGTCACCTTGGGTGTGTGTAATGGTCCCCAATGCGATTTGCTGACCTGAATCAAAGCCGTTTGTCATAACCATGCCGTCTGGCATAGCACGCATAACATATCCATCTTCGCACCGGCCCAATGATGGTGCCATAACAACCGTGTTATAATAAATTCCATGCTGACCCGATGGACAATCAGAACTGGCGTGCGGATTACATGTCGTGCCAGACCAATAACCTGTGCATAATGGTGTATCTTTGCCTGTGGAATAACCATTGGCCGGCATAATATCATCTGGGATGTCTTGCAATCGCCAGCCCGCATCACAGCCACCTGCCATCGGCGCAACAATCGTATCACCCACAGAATGAATTATCGC
>JAGBCZ010000042.1 GCA_017937735.1 Alphaproteobacteria bacterium
TTTAACAACACCAACGCAAAAACCAATACATGAAATGACGTTGGCAGAATTTGAAAAAGTTATGAATATCTGATATAAAGTATTCATACAGCGCAAAAGGAAAGGAAAATGATTTCTGTGAAAAAATATTTATTTGGTTTGTTATCCGTTTTGACAATGTTTGGATGCACGCAACAGGGACAACAAAATATGCCTTTGTTTGATACCGTAACTGTTGTGGATAATCTGGTCATAGATGAAAATTCTGTACCAATCTTTCCAAAAAAAGCCGCACTGACAACTGATACTGCACGCAGATTTTCCATAGAATTACCCAAAAGATGCGAGGTTGATTGGAATAATCAAAAGGTTGTGTCTGTCGTTCCCGAAGAAAAAGTCGAAATTGTTCGTTTGGGCGTTGGGGATGCGTTGCCAGAATTAAAAGTTGATGACTATGAATTCAAAGATTTAACGGTTAAACAAGCGCTGGATAAATTATTGTTGGGGACGGATATTGCCGTAATCGAAGATGTGCCGTTGTATGAAAAAATTACAGGTTCGATTTCTTCCGGTACATTGGCAGATGCGGTTGAACTGATGACCAAGATGGGGCGTGTCTATTATTCTTATGATGATGATAATGGTGAATTGCATTTGGCGCATCGTGCCAAGTGGTTAATAAAGATGCCACAAAATGAAACTATTATAATGGCATTGCTGGATGCGATGCATGGCGCAGATATGCGTAATTTGTTGGTTAACTGGCAGGATAAAACTGTTGTGTTCGAAGGTAACTATCAGACAGAACGTGAAGTTGCCAAGATAATCGCAGATATTGCAAATAAAAAATATATGATTGCATGGGATATTGATGTGTATCGTGTCTATCCACGTACTGATAATCCAATTGTCTGGATGAATTTGTTGCCTGCATTTGGTGATAAAAATGTAAAGATGTCAATACCTGGGGTTGTTGGTCGTGCGCTGGTTGTGGGTTCTGAAATTAACACAAAAACACTGCAAGAATTTTTGGGACAACAGGCAAATGTTGTGCTGATTTCACAAGGTACATTTGCAATTCCAAATGGATGGCAATCCAGATTTGATATCGGACAATGCGGTAAAGAAGAAAGATTGGAAACAGACTTAATCATTGGGGCAACTGGTACATACGGTGATTTCGGTGGACGTGACAAGATTGATGCAAAAATAGTTTTACGTACATCAAATGGTGAATTGTCTTCGTTTAATATTCCGTCATCTGTTGGTGATAATTATGTAATTGTTGGTATTCCAACACACTCGTTCGTGACAACGCCAGAAACACTTGTTTCGCCATTTGCAGAATTGGTTGTGTTTATGTCGCCACGTATAATTTCTGTTGTTGATGGTGTAACAGGACATGATGACAATACCGAAGATTTAATTGGTGATGCGTTACGTGATTTCTTGAACGAATAAGGAAAAAGTATGTTTTCAAAACTGGAAAGAAAAATTGCTTTTAGATATCTGGGGGCCAAAAAACGTGGTTTTGGTTCTGTTATTTCGTGGGTGTCGTTAATTGGAATAACATTGGGTGTTGCAACGTTGATTGTTGTAATGTCTGTTATGGGTGGTTTTCATGATACGTTGTTGGGGCGCATCATTGGTATGAACGGTCATGTTGTTGTTTATCATCAAGATGGGGCAATCGCAGATTTTGATTTCTTGATTGATAAAATGAAACAAAACAAGGTTGTCGCAGAAAATGTTGTTGGTATTGTTCCAATTGCCGAAGGGCAGGTTATGGCGACTGCAAATGGTAATAATACTGGTGCGATGGTGCGTGGAATTCGTATGTCTGATTTGGTCGAAAAAACAAAAACAGGTACACGTATTTATGGTAAAGATTTATCTGCCATCACAGATGGTGAATTGGTTGCGGGTGCGTCACTAACACGTGCGTTGCGTGTTGGGATGGGTGATAATATTTCGCTGGTGTCTGCAAATGGCGCAACACCAACACCGTTTGGTTCAATGCCACGTATTATGTCGTACCCGGTAAAAAGTTCGTTCTTTATGGGTATGTATGAATATGATTCTGGGTATATATTTATGCCATTAGAAACAGCACAGAAATATTTAAATATTCCAAATTCTGTAACGCATATTGATTTGTTCTTGAAAAATCCCGAAGATACAACAGATGTTGCATCTGCGTTGGGGCGCCTGTTGCCAGATGGTTTTGTTGTTCGTGATTGGCGTGATTTAAATCGTGGTTTTGTAGGTGCGTTACAGGTTGAATCAAATGTTATGTTCTTGATTTTGTTGTTGATTGTTATTGTGGCGGCATTTAATATCGTGTCATCTTTGGTTATGTTGGTCAAAGATAAAAATAAAGATATTGCGGTACTGCGCACATTCGGTGTGTCACGAAAATCTATGATGAAGATATTTGTTTTATCAGGCACATCAATTGGTGTTATTGGTGCGTTCTTTGGTACGATATTGGGTGTTATAATTGCAATTTATATTGAACCAATCAGACAATTTTTCCAATGGCTAACAGGTCGTGATTTGTTTCCTGCGGAATTATATTATTTGTCTGAATTACCATCTAAACTGGTGTGGTCGGATGTTTTGGGTATTGCGTTGATTGCGATTGCGTTGGCTTTTTTGGCGACATTGTATCCTGCATGGAAGGCGGCCAATACAGACCCAGTAGAGGTTTTGCGTAATGAATAAATAGATAAAAGGACTGTTAATAAATGGCGAATATTTTGAATTCTTTGTCAAAGGTAACACAGGGCGATGTTGTGTTGTCTGTGCGTGATATTAAAAAGACTTTTATCGAAGGTGGTCAACCATTGCATATTCTGCGTGGTGGTGGTTTTGATTTGCATCGTGGTGAAATTATTGCATTGGTTGGACAGTCTGGGTGCGGCAAATCAACACTGTTGCAGTGCGTGGGATTGCTGGATAAGCCAAGTGGTGGCAGTATCGTTATTGGTTCTGCGCCTGTGCATAAAATGGATGAAGATATGCGTACAAAAGTGCGCAGAAATAAAATTGGGTTTGTTTATCAGAAACATAACTTGTTATCAGATTTTACGGCACTGGAAAATGTTGTGTTGCCTATGTTGGCAAATGGGGTTGATGAAAATGTTGCAGATGTGCGTGCAATGAAATTATTGCGTGCAACAAATGTTGCGCATCGTGCATCACATCATCCTGGTGAAATGAGTGGCGGTGAACAACAGCGAACTGCATTGGCACGTGCGTTGGCAAATAATCCTGATATTTTATTGGCAGATGAACCAACAGGAAATTTGGATCCGCAACATGCAGGCGTTGTGTTTGACTTGTTATTGGATATTGTTCGTAAAAATAAAATGGCAATGCTGTTTGTTACGCATGATATGAATCTGGCTAACAGGGCAGACAGAAAAATAACAATTCACAATGGAATTGTACAATAGTATAATCTAATAAAAATAGGAGAGAGAATTATGGCAAAAACAAAATCAAAAAAAACATATACTCTTGTTTATACACGCAGCCAAAAAATCAAGGGTTGGCTGGCGTTGATTATGTTGTTCGTTTGTGGTCTGATGACAGGATTGGGTATTGGTCATAAAACAATAGAATCACAACAAACAATATCGCAAGCCGCACAACAATCACAACAAAAAGAAACATGCGCTGTTATCGAAGAAATTCAGTTGGGTTATTTGGCTGATGAAAGTTCAAGTAATATAGAAACTCATAAAAGTAATATTCGAATTTATGAAACGTTATTCCAGCATGGTTGCCCAGAAAATTAGGATTCTTATCGCATGGCTATATCACGTGAAATGGAAATTGTTGCAGCGTTATCAGGACAGCAAAATATGCAATCAACATGTCAGCAAATAGAAGCGTCTTTGTTGGAAAGACTGCCATACGGTGGGGTCGAAGTTGATGCAGACAACAGAATTGAACGTGCAAAAATTTATGCAAATTTGTCAGAACGTGGATGTACAGAAAATAAAGCGAAATATGTCGAACTGGCAAAGCAAGAATTGGAAATTGCACGCGCATTAGAAGATGATGAATTTGATAATGATGAAACAATCGAAGTTGTTGAAACATATAAACGCTTAAATATGCAGGCGGCCGCAGAAGAAATTTTTGAAACAGCAAAAAAATTAACAAATCCTGCAATCGACTTTATTTTGGAAGTTGAAAAAATAATAAACGAACAATAAAAGGTAAAATATATGAAATTATTGATTGCGTTGATTGGTGTGATTATTGCAAATTCTGCATTTGCAGAAGATGCGCCAATGGTTACAGAACGTATAACATGTGCAGATATCAAGGCACAAATTTCAGAACTGGCTGCAATCGAAGATGCAACGGACGATGAATTGGCCGAACTGGAACAATTAAAAATTGATTATCGCAGTAAATGTTCACGCAGTGCAGCCAACCGTAAATCATCTGCAATTAAAAATACTGTTGTTGCAGCAACTGTTGCTGTGCCAGATGATGATATTGTTACAGAACAAGCAACAGACGGTGACGCAGAATCAGTTGCAGAAGATATCGCGGCAGATGTAATTGTTGAAGATGAAAATTTTGTTGCAGAAACATCTGCTGAAATTGATGAACAGGCATTGTTGGAACAAGAGTTGGCAAATTTGGATGCGGGTTTATGTGTTGACGGAACCAAGCCAAATAAATTTGGTTGTTGTACTGGGGAAGTCTTTAAAGACCTGGGAAATTCTGTTTTTGCATGTTGTCCAAAAACAGGTGATGGCGAATGTTTTCCGCCAATAGAATAAAAGGATAAAAAATATGAAAAAAACAGTAAAGAAAACAACAACTAAAAAAACAAATAAATCAACGTCTTGGTTTGCATTGATTCTATCGTTTGCACTTGGTGCAATGTTTGGTATTTTAATATATGCAAATATTGATATGTTTTCGTTCGGTTCATCTGCAAAATGTCTTGACGGTACGAATCCAGATAAAAACGGATGTTGCGCAGGTGAAGTGTACACCGATATGGGTGATTTAGGTTATAACTGTTGTCCAGAGAGTGGGGGGGATTGTTTCCCACCAATCAAATAAAATAAATTATAATAATTCATCTAAAAACAAATCGGGAATCTCATGTAGCGTTTGTACACTACGATTCCCGATTTGTTTTTATCTAAATCATTCTAATTTATTTTTTTAATCTGCCGATAATAATTCATCAATTGTGGGGTGGCAATAATTTTTATTTTATGTAAATAAAGGCTTGATTTTGTTTTCATATATTATATAATCATTTGGCTTTAAGATTTTGTTGCGGGCATAGTACAAAGGCTAGTATGCAAGCCTTCCAAGCTTGAAATGCGGGTTCGATTCCCGCTGCCCGCACCATACTTCGCCAAGGCTTCGTATGGCACAGCCAGAAGCAGGTGATGGTGAGATTGGGCGTGCGCCGGAGTTGGAGAGCCGGGGCAGACTGTAAATCTGTTGGCTTAAGCCTGAGCTGGTTCGAATCCAGCCACTCCCACCAAAAACACAAACCGACCGAATGGTCGGTTTTTGTTTTTGGCTATGGGTGGTGAGATGAGAATCACTGGTTCGAGCCGCAGGCGAAAGGGGCCCATAGAGCGACAGCGAATATGGGAATTACAATCCAGCCACTCCCACCAGAAATAAAAAACACCCCAAACGGGGTGTTTTTTTATTCTTCTACTTCGTATTCGTCAATATAGGTGCGTTTGATAGATTCCAGTTTTACTGGTTCGAATTCTGTTGATTTTATTGATGTGTCATCAGACTGAATTGTTACGATGTTTGTTTGTATGGGTGTGATGTCTTGTTCAACATTTGCACCGATTGTTTTGCTGCGATATTTATCACGCAATCTTTCTGGCAGGCGGATATAGTCGTCTGGGTCAATGCCAAGTGTTTCCATTTCCATTGCCTTTGCTGGTTCAATTCGTTTCTGTTCAATGTTATACAGCGGTATCATAAAACTGGTTGGGGCAGGACGGATTTCAACAGGTGTTCCAGAACCGTTTAATTGCATAATGCGTAATGCACGTTCATTATCGCCGTTTGGCTTTAAACGAAACAGACCGTCTGTGCCGATATAACCACTGGGGTTCAACAGGTATGCTGCATTTGATTTTTGTGACATAATCATATTGATTGCCATGTTTGTTGCATCATAACCAAAACTGGCCAAACGGTTTGCAGGTGCGCCAGATATTTGTTCATACAGTGCAGAAAATGTCGGGTTTGTTTGTGGTAATGTTGCGTATTTTGCGCCACTTAATGTATAATCTGATGCAATATCAGACCCATCCCACATTGTTGTGCCATAAAATGCAGCATCACGTGCGCCAACATTATAATAGCGTAAAAATGATGCCAAGGCCTTGGTATCTTCGCCGTTGCCAAGGAATAAAATTCCATCGTATGGGACGTTTCCAACTGTTTCTGTTTTTTCTAATTTTTCCAGTTGGGTATTTAAATTTGATTTTTCAATTGGTGTTAGTGTTTCGCCTGTCAGTACATCTGATATAACCTGACGTGCACGGGTATGTGCCATCGTACGTGTGTTGTACATTGATGCGGACATCGCGGCGTTTTTAATTGAATCAGAATCTTTTTCTGTGTAATAGAATATTCCAACCAATGGCATTTCGTAAATTTCGGCGGCTGTTTTTGCAGCGCCTGCCATTAAATGCCCTGATTTTGTATCTGGGGCGATTATGATAAATTTTTTGATATCATCAGATTTAATTTGTTTAACAATTTCTTCGACACCGTTGTTTGGCATCAAGGCAACACTTAACACGCCGTTGCCAACAGCAGTCGCATCAGATGTAAATGATAAGGCCGGAATTTCAGTTGGCTTTTTTTTCTGTAAATCGTGTGCATCTTTGGCAAATAGTGGGCCGATAATAACGTCTGGGTTTAATGAAAGCGCAGTGTTTATTGCATTATTGGTGTCAGATGCCGTATCATAAAAAGATACAGATATATTTTGTGCGCCATTTTCCAGTACCGCTGTTTCAACAGATGTGCGAATTGTTTTCCCTGCGCTGGCAGATGCACCAGTAAGTGGCAACAATACAGCAATTTTATGCGGTTCATCAGAATATGTGCCGTACATGTTTGAAAATGGACCGTGTTCCAGATTTGATGGGCGGCCAATAACAGTGTCCGATGGAACAGACCAATTAGCATCAGTTGTTAGTTTGCCGGAACAGCCCGCTAAAATAAACGTTGCAATTAAATATGTAAAAAATCTGTTTATATACATTGAAAAATCCATTTTATTTTGTATCATTTTACTATAAAAGGATTCTAAATGCAATCAGGGCTTTATATTGTTGGTACGCCAATCGGAAATTTGTCTGATATGTCGCCGCGTGCGATAGAGATTTTAAAATCTGTTGATTTAATTGCTGCCGAAGATACAAGGGTTTTTGGCAAGTTGGCATCGCACTTTGATATAAAAACAAAGCGTGTATCATGTCATGAACATAATGAACGTGATGTTGTACCAGAACTGATTGAAAAAATTCAAAATGGTTTATCTGTGGCGGCGGTCAGTGATGCCGGTATGCCAGGAATTAGTGATCCTGGTTTTCGTTTGGTGCGTGCCGCACGTGAAGTTGGGTTGCCTGTGTTTGTGGTGCCGGGACCTGTTGCAGCGATTTCTGCACTGGTGTTATCTGGATTCCCAACAGATAGATTTACGTTTTGTGGATTCTTTGATGATAAAAAACTGCGTGATGATAATAAAATACCACACACGATTATTTATTACGAAAGCCCAAATCGTGTTATGAATACAATCGCATCAATGGCACGTGTTATGCCAGAACGCAAGATTGCAATTGTGCGTGAAATTACGAAAATTCATGAAGAAACAATTATTGGTTATCCTGCGGAACTGATGAATATTGTGCCACCACGTGGGGAAATCGTTATCGTTGTTGGACCACGTCCGGAACATAAAATGACAGATGAAGAAATTAGTAATATCGTTAATGATATTGCTGCAACATCTATGAAAAGTGCGGCGGCAGATTTGGCACTGCGTGCAGGTATTTCAAAAAAAGAAGCATATAAAAGATTGCTGGAATCAGGGGATAAATAAATGATTAAATTTGTTGGCAGTTTTGAAACAGTTAAATCGTTACCAAGAACGCAGTTTGCGGAATACGCATTTATTGGTCGCAGTAATGTTGGAAAGTCATCGTTAATAAATGCGATTGTTGGGATGCCGATTGCACGAACATCTAATACCCCAGGGCGCACACAAAGTTTGAATTTATTCAATCTGGACGACAGGGTCATGATTGTTGACTTGCCGGGGTATGGATATGCGAAAGTATCTCGTACAGATGCATTGCGCTGGTTACATAGGTTGGAAGAATATTTATTAAATCGCAGTCAATTAAAACGCTTGTTTATACTGATTGATTCAAGAATTGGGCCACGTGATTCTGATTTAGATATAATGGATTTTTGTGATGTAAACGCAATTCCATATCAGATTGTTTATACAAAAAAAGATAAAAAAGTTCGTGAACAAAAACAGACAGAAATTGTTCATACAGAACATGGCGCAATGATACCAGATATATTATATACTTCGGCGGAAAAGAAAACAGGACTGGACAGTATAAGGGAAACACTTGGCATCAAATAATAATATTTTTTATGCAACAAATCCCGCAAGAATATCAGATGCGTTGTGGAATTTGATAAAATCATCTGGGGTGAATATTTCAGATATGCTGATTTTTTTGCCCAGTCGCCGTGCTGTGCGCAGTGTGGAAAAAATGATTGCAGAAAAATCGGGCGGGGCGGCGTTGTTGCCAACCCTGGTGCCGTTGGGGGATGGGGCAGATGAAGATATTGAAGATGCAACGGACGTTACAGAAATATCCGATTCAGAACGTGTTGTTGTGTTGGCAAAACTGTTGGCCGCAGATGCAAATGTTGGCAATTTATCAACAGGGCTGATGTTGGCACGTGATTTAATTCGTTTGCAAGATTACTTGGAAAACGAAGGTGTGGATGCAGCACTGGTTAATTGGTCTGAATTGGTTGATGAACGTTACGCAAATCACTTTCAAAACAAGGCGCAAATTTTAAATATTTTATCTGAATTTATGCGAATTTATGCAAATGGTCGTAGAACTGGTGTTCAGGTCAGAAATGCAGATATTCGTAATTGGGTTAATTATTTTGATAAGTATAAATTAGTGGTGGTTTGTGGTTCAACAGCCAGTGTGCCTGCAACCGCCGATTTAATGCGTGCTGTATATGCGTTACAGCATGGGCGAATTATTTTGTCTGGTAAGATAGATGGGCGTGTATCTGATTTTGAACTGGATACAAATCCATATAATGCAGAATATAAATTCTTGGACAGTATTGGTGTTAAATATACAGATGTTTTGCCGATTGATGTTGGAACGTCCGCAATTGATTTTATGAACTATGCGTTTGGAAATGATTGTAATATCAAGTTCCCAGAATACGATTTATCAAATTGCAGTTTGGTTACATGTCCAAACGAAGCGACAGAGGCAGTTGCTGTTGCAAATATTGCAAAACAGTGTTTGGATGAAAATAAAACAGTATTGGTTATTACGCCTGATGCGGCTGGAAATCAGCGAATTGCAAATGCGTTTCATCTGTTCGGAATTGATGCAGATTTTTCTGCGGCGACATCTGGGGCGATGACATTGACAGGACGGGCAATATTAAATGCGTTTGATTCTTGGATTGATTCTGGGGGCGGGCAGTTTGATAAAATATATCGTCAGTGTAAATGTAATTTGTTTGATACAATTGCCCAGGTTGTTGATGAAAGTCTGGTTGAATTTAAACCACAATTTGTTGTTGATGATGATATCAGTTGTCAGATTTGGGATGCAATAAAAAATATGTCTGATGCGTTGGTGGGGGCGGATGTTCAATTGTCGTTGTCTGATGCACGTGCATTTGTTGCAGATGCAATTGCAACTGTGTCGCAACGAAATGCAATGAATTCTGATGCACGTGTTATTGTTTTAGGAACCATAGAATCACGTATGCAGACGGCTGATGTGGTGATTTTAACCGGGTTAAATGATGGTATGTTCCCGTCAACAGGATATGAAAATGCGTGGCTGCCAAAACGTGTGGCGGCCCAGATTGGATTGCCATCGCCAAACAGAAAGGTGTCGTTGCAGGCGCTGGATTTTATGAATCTGTCGTGTGCAAATCGTGTGTATTGGGTGCGTTCAACTGTATCTGGTGGCGTGCAGACAAGTGAATCAAGATTTCTGTCGCGTGTAATCGCACGTGGTGCAAAAATAGATTTAGATACAGGAAAAAAAATAATATCTGATATTGTTGCATCTGATGATGTGCCATATCGTCCGTTGGATACGTCTGTGGCAACGGTGCCTGCGGATTGGTCTGATATATATGTCACAGATTTAGAATATTTGATTCATAATCCATACGCATATTATGTAAAACATATTTTAAAGTTGCGTGTCTTGGACGATTATTGGGTTGGGCCAGATGCCAGAACATTTGGTAATCTGGTGCACAAGGTTATTGAAGATGTAACTGATTTTCGACCAGATGTTTTGGTCGCCAAAATGGATGTGTTGGCACTGGAAAAACTGGGGCGGGACAGTGTGATATTTCATTTCTGGCATAAAAGGTTTTTGGAAATTGCACCTGTGGTCGCAAACGAATTAACCAAAATACAAAATGCAAAATCTGAAATCGGGGGCAGTGTAAAAATTGCAGGACGTAATGTTCGTGCGCGTGCAGACTTAATCTGGGATGGTGGTGTTATGGATTTTAAAACAGGGGCTGCGCCAACAAAAAAACAACTGATGGATGGAAATATGCCCCAATTACCATTAGAAGCGTTTATGTTGCAATCAGGTGGATTTAAAATTCAAACAAGTTCGTTGTCTGGCGCACCAATAATGAAATTCTTGCAGTTAAAAAATAATGATGTTCGTGTGATTGAATATGACAGTGACACAACCCAACAGATGATAAATGCCGCCGTTGCCAAGACCACAGAATTATTTAATATGTATTCTGCTGGTGGGGCAGATTATGAATACCATGAAACAAACGACAGAAAGTATAAACAGTTTGATGATTTGGCGCGCCAGAATTAATAATTTACTTTAATTCTAACATCAATCCGCAGTGGTCGGTTGGTTTTTCTGCCAAGCGTGGCGCAATATCAATCTCGCAATTTTTGACCATTTTTGCGGCTGTTTTATTACACAAGAAATAATCCAGTCGCAGACCTTGTTTATTGCCAACTGTATCACGACCACGATATCCATACCATGTATAGTCAATGTCATCTGGATGCAGGGTACGCCATGCATCGGTCCAGCCAGAATTTAACCAATCGTTCATTATACTGCGTGCCTGGGGGGCAGAAATCGCAACACCTTCGTAATTTTTTGGGTTCCAGATATCCCTGTCTTCGATTGCAACGTTAAAGTCACCACCAATTACAACGGCTTCTTCGCTGTCCAGGTATTGTGATATGTGGTTTGTAAATGCGTTCATCCATTCTAATTTATATGGGAATTTTGGTGATGTGACCATGTCACCATTGGGCATGTATACATTTATTATGCGAACACGACCGTCAATCACACATTCCAGATATCTAGAATTTACATCTGCGTATGTTGGCAGGCCCATTGTTACATCTTCGATAGAATATTTGGAAAATACAGCAACACCGTTCCATGATTTTTGACCAAAAACCTTAACATTATATCCAAATTCATCAAAAACCATGTGGGGAAAGTTTGCTGTTTCAACCTTTAATTCTTGGACCAAGATTGTGTCATATTCACCAGCACGTAAAATATCAATAAAACTTTCAATATGGGCACGGATAGAGTTGATGTTTAATGTAAGTATTTTCATGTTTGCTTTCCTGTTTCTTGTTATGTATAATAATCACTGTCCAATATAAAAACAACAAGGAATTTTATACTATGAATATGTATCAGTTACTGGAACGTACCGCACAAACATGGCCTGATAATTTATATCTGGTCCGCGAAGGCGTCACATACAAAGAATTCATTAACTTAGTCAAGGCACGTGCCACATCATTAGATGCCGCAGGTGTTAAAAAAGGTGATGTGGTTGGTATCTTGTCACACAATATCCCAGAATTTCCAATTACAATGTTTGCAATTTGGTATCTGGGTGGAACAGTGTTGCTGTTGGATACAAATCTGACACCATTTGAATACGATAATATGACGGCGACTACGAACTGTCATATGGTTTGTGCAGAAAAGTCTTTTGTGTACAAGACCAGCAAATTTAAATTCTATGATATCAATAAAAAAGATGGCAAGATTAAGGCTGACTTAAAACCTGCCAAGGTTGAATCATTGGATATTGCAACGATGTCATTTACATCTGGGTCAACAGGTGTGCCAAAGGTTGTGCCATTAACACACTTTAATATTGTTGAATGTTCAAATTCTTTGGAATCAATGGCAGAATGGATTCAGCCGGGTGATATATTGTATGGTTTCTTGCCAATGTATCACGTGTTTGGTTTTGGTGTTGAAATTCTGGCAACAATTCACTATGGTGCCGGCGTTCTGTTACAGCCAACAATCAATCCAAAAGAAATTATGGCTGACTTTAAAAAGTTCCGTCCACAGGTTATTCCTGCGGTGCCAAGATTATGGGAAGTTTTCCGTAATAAAATCATTGATAATGTCAAGGCACAAAAGAAATGGTGGTTGGTATCTTTTGTCTTAAAGTATGGCAATCTTTTGAAAAAACTGGGGTTGGGTTTCTTGGTACGCAAAGTACAAAAACCAATTCTGGATGTGTTCGGTGGTCGTGCGCGCCTGTTAATCGCAGGTGGTGCTGCAACCAAGCCAGAGGTTGAAACATTCTATGAACGTTTGGGACTGACATTTATTCAGGGATATGGCTTAACAGAAACAGTTGGTCCAATCTGTATTTCCAAACCAACAAAAAGACGTTTCCCATTTGCGTTTGGTGCGCCAACGATGAACAACGAATGCGAAATTCGTGATAAAAACGAAGATGGTGTCGGTGTTCTGTGGTTGCGTGGTCATCAGGTGTTTGGTGGTTATCTAAATAACGAAGATGCCAACAAAGAAATCTTTGATGAACGTGGGTTCTTTAATACTGGCGACATGGTTACAATGGATAAAAACGGTGAATTGCATTTCGCAGGTCGTAAAAAACAAGTTATCGTTTTGGATAGTGGTAAAAATGTATATCCAGATGAATTGGAAGGTATGTTTATCACAATCCCAGGTGTAAAAAATGTTGCTGTGTTTGAACATGTTGTCAAAGGCAAGACTGTTACGTATGGTGTGTTCAGTGTTGAACCTGATATGACAATGGAAAAACTGGGGGCGGCAATTGCTGCGGCAAATAAAAAGGTTGCAAGTTACAAGTGGGTTACACACTATGCAATGACAACCGAAGATTTGCCAGTAACCGGTACACAAAAGGTTAAGCATCATCTGGTTCGTCAGAATCTGATTGAGGGCAAGTACCCAGATCGTCACGAATAAAAATTAAATCTAATAGTATATCTACGAACAAACCCGAAACCTCATGTAGCTTCTGTACACTACGGTTTCGGGTTTGTGCGTATCTACACTATTATCTTTAATTTTTTTACGCTAATCACGGATATTTCTGATATGTACACTACATTGCCGGCACTACTTTTATCTAAATCATTCTAATTTATTTTAAAAATATGCTGGAAATAATTTACTTGCCCAAACACAGTTGGCCGAATGTCATGTCCATAACCTCGGATGCGGTGATGGTGCCAAGTATTTTTCCAATTGCGTCCGCAGCACGGCGGGTGTGTTCTGCAAAAATATCATAATTGTAGCCAGCATCAATTGCATGCGCCAGTTCATTGTGGGCAGATTCCAGTAATGTTTTTGTGCGTGCGTTTACAGAAACGGTTGATTCGACCCCATCAAACATTTCATGAATTGTATGACGCAGTGCGTTCATTAACTGTTCCATGCCATCACCAGTTTTGGCAGATACATACAGTGTGTTATAACGTTTGCTGGCATCGTCAATATTGATAGTGTCTGATTTGTTTACAATATCAATGTTCGGATTTGGACCAATGCGTGAATCATAAATTTCAAAATTTGGAACATTGTCGGGTGTATAAACATTTAGAACGATATCTGCATTTTCAATTTCAGACATTGTGCGTTCAATACCAATGTTTTCAATCGTGTCTTCTGTTTCACGAATGCCTGCTGTATCAGACAAGTTTACCATAAATCCGTCAATATCAATCGTGCTTGATACAACGTCACGGGTGGTGCCTGCAATATCAGATACAATTGCACGATTTGAACCAATGATATAATTAAAGATTGATGATTTCCCAACGTTTGTTTCGCCAGCCAATACGACATTTATTCCACCACGAATACTGCGTGCTGTTTTATATTGTGCCAGTGCATTTCCAATTTCATCGAATAATTGTTTTGCGTGCGTGCGAACGGTGTCGCCAATATTTTGTGGCAGGTCATCTGGACTATAATCAAGAATTGCAGCAGCGTATGCAGAAACTTCTATCATCTTGTTGCGCCATGTGTTGTATATTTGGCTGTCAAACCCCATCATGGAACGCAGTGCGTGTTTGCGCTGAATATCTGTTTGTGCATCCAGTAATGCCGCCAGCCCATCAACATCAGCCAGGTCCATTTTGTTGTTATAAAATGCACGTTTTGAAAATTCCCCAGGTGTTGCCATGCGCATGTTCAGTTTTGTCAGATGTTCAAATACAGCGTTTATAACCGCAGGCGCACCATGTGTGTGTAATTCAATAACGTCTTCGCCTGTAAAACTGTGTGGGGCAGGGAAGTAGATTGCCAAACACTGGTCAATCAAATCACCATTGTTATCACACAGATTTGTAAAATATGCGTTGCGTGGTTTTACCCCCCCCGCCGGCATCGCCGGCACCCCCCCAATGTGGGGGAATACAAAGGTTGAAAAAACGTCAAATAAATTTTCACCAGAAATACGAATTACCGCAACGCCAGATTTTCCATGTCCGCTTGATAATGCAAATATTGTGTCGTTATTATTCATTTCTTATTTTCCCGTGCTGATTTCTTTTAATGCCATTGGGACCAATTTTGATACATCAGAATCTGGATTTTCATTTACCAGTTTTTGTGCCATTTCAATTATATCAAGTCTGCGGTAACCCAATGATTCCAGTGCCATCAATAAATCAGGCAGGGCAGAACCCGCCCCACTTGGTGTGGTCGTGGCAAATAATGTCGCAGATACGCCGCCAACCTTGCCCTTTAATTCAACGATGATTTTTTCTGCCATTTTTTTACCAACGCCTGGGGCGGTTGCGATTGTTTTTGCATCGCCCGTGGCAATCGCAGATATTAACGTGTCTGATTTTATTGTGCCCATTATTGCCAATGCAACCTTGGGGCCAACGCCAGATACGCCAGTCAGCATATTAAATAAATCTTGTGATTGAATGTTGGAAAAACCAAATAGGCGAATTGAATCTTCACGGACAACTGTTTCAATCCATAATTCCACAGTTGATTTATGTGTCAGGTATTCAGGGGTAAAAACCTTGTACCCAACGCCATGAACCAATAAAATAATAAAACCATCGCCGATATAGTCAACAATGCCTTGCAATTTTCCAATCATTTGTTATCCTTTTACTGGTAATTCTAATCTAATTAAATAAAAAGGTCAAATATGAGTGGACATAGTAAATGGCATAATATCCAACATAAAAAAGGCGCCGCAGACGCAGCACGCAGTGGTTTGTTTACAAAACTGGCACGTGAAATTACAATGGCGGCAAAATTGGGTGATAAAAACCCAGATAATAACCCAAGATTGCGTTTGGCTATTTTAACAGCACGCAAAAATTCAATGCCAAACGATAATATTAAACGTGCAATCGACAAGGCGTCTGGCGCAAATACAGAAAGTTACGAAGCAGTACGTTACGAAGGTTATGGGCCAGGTGCCGTACCTGTGATTGTCGAAGCATTAACAGATAATCCACGCCGCACTGTGCCAGAAATTCGTAATATCTTTGGTAAAAACGGCGGAAATATGGGCGAAGAAGGTTCTGTTGTTTTCATGTTCACACGTGCAGGTCAGATTATGTATCCTGCATCAATCGGTAAAACCGAAGATGAAATGATGGAAATCATTATGGATGCAAATGCGGACAATCTGGAAACATCCGAAGAAGGTTTTATCATCACAACAAAACCAGAAGATTTTATCACTGTGCAAAAATATCTGTCAGATGTTTTAGGTGAACCAGAACAGGCAGAATTGACATGGTTGCCAAACATGCCAATGGACTTGGATGATGAAGCATACGCAAAACTGGAAAAATTAGTTGATGCGTTGGATGCAAATGATGATGTGCAGAAGGTGTTCACAGCCGCTGCCTAGTAAAAATAAATTATAATAATTCATCTAAAAGCGGTGCCGGCAATTCATGTAGCGTCTGTACACTACATTGCCGGCACTACTTGTATCTAAATCATTCTAATTTATTTTTTCACTAATCATGGATGATGTGATGATATGGTATCTGGAAGATGTTGAACGGGCTATTTGTCGGGCAAAAAAGAAAATTGTCCCCGTGGTTGATGGTGTGGTCAATGATTTAAATTTACCAAAAAATACAGATGTTTTTGTGGTGGGCGGATTTGTGCGTGATGCTGTTTTTTGCGAACTGACAAATACAAAGTTTGAACCAAAAGATATTGATTTAATATTATCAAAGAAGCCAGATTTTTCACAAAATAACAATATGTTATGGAAACAAGAAAATTCTTTTGGTGGGATAAAATTGGGGTTAAAATTTTTTCCAGAGGTTGATATCTTTGATAAATATTTTGAATATCCTGCAATAATTGTAGGGCAATATTTTGATTTTAATGTTAATTCTATTTATTATCATAATAAGACACGCCAAATTTTAGCGGCAGCACCATTTTACGGTTTTACATCTAATAAGACAATAGAATTGGAAAGTTTTCTGATATCAAGTGATAAAATTGAAACATTGTACAAAGAACCATCGCTGGTTTCACGTGCGTTAAAATTTCAAGTTTTGTTTCGTGAAAAATACGGCATAGATGCCAGATTGTCTTGGACAATTTTATATTTGTTGCAAAATATGGATAAACAGACAGAACAAAAAATGTTTGAATACACACAGCAAAAGATAAAAGATGAAAATTTAAGAAAACAAGTGATAGAGCAATATTATAACATTAAAACAAAGTGTTAGTTTTAATTCACATTTTATGATATAATTCATCCGTTGTTATATGGGGGGGATTGTGAAGATTTTTTCTTGGTTTGTTATCTTGACACTTGGGTGTATAGAATCTGGGTGGGCGGATAATATTACATTTGCAGATGCATTACGCAATGTGCGCAGTAATTGTAGCGGTATTTCTGAAAAGTTATCTGAAATAAAAACATTGGCAGGTGTTGGGACGGCTGTGTCTGGTGTGGGGACCGCTGTTGGGGCAGGGGCTGTTGCAACAGGTATTTATAAAAATAAATTTGATAATGTTTCTGATAATTTTGAACAACAGATAAATAATTTTACACAAGCCGAAGCAAATCCAACACCTGTTTTTGTTGAAAATTTTATTGAATTGCAGGGTCAACTTGCAGATTTATTTAATGATGAAGAATTAAAAAATTATATGAATCAGGCCAACGCCGAAGATATTTCACCAGATGAATTTGTAAAGCATTTACAAGACCAAGAATATCTAAAAAAACTGCAAGATGGAAAAAATTTGGCAGATGCAGCATCAAAAAAATTTGGAAATGCGCGTACGGGATTGATGGCAACGTCTGCGGCAACAAATATTGCCAGTGCTGTTATTTCTGGGGTAAATAAAATAGATGCAGATTTTGCTGCGCATATCGGTGCGTGTATGGGCAGTGTAAAGTTATTGGCGTCTATGAAAATGCAGGCAAAACTGGATGGCAGTGCATCTGATATAGATATTGAAAATGCAAATAAAATAATAGAGGCTTGTGATAAGTTTAATGTCGAAGATATTGAAAAAATAAATGTTCGTGCAACCGGTGCAACTGTCAGCAGTTCTGTCGGTGCTGTTGCTGGGGTGGCGGGTACTGTGACGTCTGGGATGGCAAATTCTGAATCAGTTCGAACATCGCAGGATGCGCAAAAGGAAAAGAATTTAAATACTGCATCTAATGTATTGGCGGGTGTTACAACTGTGGCATCTTTGACGTCAACTGTATTTAATGCAACACAAATCGCTGCGGCAAAACGTGTTATCGAAACGGCAGAACAATGCGAGGAGGCAATAAAATGAAAAAAATAGTATTTGCAATTTGTTTTTGTTTCTTGTCTGTTGCACATGTTTTTGCGCAAGATGTTGTTACAGATCTTTATGATAGGTTTGATGTGCGGTATAGTTATTTAAACGTGCCTGGATTTTCTGAACAGCAAATTGACCAGGTTGTTAATGCCTTGTTCAAAGATTTTCATAAAACTAGATATAATCCAGAAACAAGAACGTTCAGATTATGTTTGATGGACTTTTTCTATATGTTTTCACGTGCCGGCATAGTAGAAAATACAGACCAGGCAAGCAAGTTTGCCTTGGGGGTTCTGCAAAATGCAGTAAATGCAGATAATGTTGAAATAAAGTTAATAAAAATAAATCCTGAGTATGAAAGGGTTGATTTAACAAAGTTTACCAAGACGTATGAATACGGCCAAAATGGTGCATTCAGATTTATAAGTGATTATGCCACAGAACTGGGAAAAAAGTATTGTAACAATGGTCGTTTCTTATTTGATAGTCAAAAATATACAGTGACGTGTAATTCAAGAAATGTATTGACGGATGCGGATGACCAGACAAAACGTGAGGTAAGTTTGTTATTTTATGGGTATCCAAAACAGACGCGAAAATATATGACTGCGGATGGCGCAGTATACGAAGATTGGGCGTGGGGAATTTAAAGACCTAAAATATGCGCATCATATTTGTATGGGCCAAGGCGATTGCGATTGCGTCTGCTTCGTCCGCTGTTTTTGGGTGGGCGTTGGGCAGTAAAATTTGAACCATTTTATCAACAGCGCTTTTGTCTGCGTGACCTGCACCGGTCAGTGCCTTTTTTATTTTATTTGGTTCGTATTCAAATATCGGAATTTCTTGGTTTGCAACAGCAACAATTGCGGCCGATCGTGCGTGTCCCAGAATCAAAGTTGTTTTTGGGTTTTTATTTACAAATGTGATTTCAATACTGCATTCGTCTGGCGAAAACGTTTCACATAGTTTTGTAACCTCACGAAAAATAGTAACAAGCCGCTGTGACATTTCTATCTTTGTGTTTGGTAAAATTACACCACTGGCAATGTATTTGCGTGATGATCCTGCGGTATCAATAACCGCCCAGCCTGTATGTAATAATCCAGGGTCAATGCCCAATACACGTTTTGTCATTTTCTGAAACTTATTTTCCCAACAGCGTTATAGCCAAAGTATTTGTTGATGCGTTGTGTGATTTCGTCTGATTGATATGACAACTGTAATGCGTATGCAGGTGCAGCAGGGCGAATTACGATATTAAATGTGTTGTCACGATTTTTTTTAATGGCGGCAAGTTTTGCGATGCTTGCAATATCAGCACCCATAATTTCATCCCAACGATTTGCCAAATCTGAATCAGATGCACGTACACCAAAAATTTTTATCAGTCCACCCAATGCGCCCGCAATTGTTTGCGGACGAGATAGGCGTGTGTTTAATTTTTTATCTTGGTTTGACATACGTGTATTCTTTTGGCATCAAGATGAACATTTTTCCTTGGGCATGTTGACCTTGGGCGAATTTGTATGCTTCGTCACCTTTGCCAAAGAAAATATCTGCACGGATAAAACCACGAATTGCACTGCCTGTGTCTTGGGCAATCATCAGTCTGCGGAATGCACGGCCATCGGACAGATTTGTGCTGATGTATACCGGCAATCCCAATGTGTACAGACTGTCGTCCATGGCAACACTGCGTATTTTGGACAGCGGCGTCCCCAGTTTTCCAACAACATCTGGTGGGGTTGATTCATAGAAATATACATATCGTGGGTTTTTGTAAATTACATCTTTGGCCAATGTGGGGTTTGCTTTCAGGTGTTGCCATACAGCCTCGGATGAATAGCCGCCAGATGGACGTATGCCACGGTTGCGTAATTCTTCACCAATTGATTTAAATGGCATGTCATTTACAGCGCCAAAGTTTAATTTGACATCTGTGCCATCTTCTAAGCGTAAATTTCCGCTGCCTTGGATTTGCAGGTTTTGTACATCAACAATGTTGGCCCAGTACAGAACACGGCCAATCTTTTTT
Organism: Alphaproteobacteria bacterium; assembly: GCA_017937735.1. The sequence continues at coordinate 20,470 of JAGBCZ010000042.1, forward strand.
TCAACAATATCTTTCTTTGGTACGCCTTTGTAATTGCGACCGTCATTTGGAACCGCCATCAATGGTTCGTTGCATTGGGCTGTCTGTTTGCGACACGCAGGGATTATTGGTGAATAATATCCGGTATATGTGCCTGTGTCTGTGCCATTTTCGTTAAATATCTGATATGGTTGAAAGTGTGATTCAAACCATGCACGAACGGTTGCTGTATCGGCAGATGCACTGGGCAACATGCGACATTTTTCTGCGAACAGTTCGCGGTCTGGAATTACACGGCCGACATATTGAATCTTGGCCTTGCATGAATTGCGAAACGCCTGTAACGCATAGCGTACATCATCGTCTTGCCAACCGGGCAGTTGACTGTAAGACACACGTTTTAAATTAGATGGTATAACAGAATTGTCGCCAGATATTGTTGGTGTTGATAGATCGCATCCTGCTACAAAAAAAGCACAAAATACCGCAATCAGGCCGTTCTTTATCAATGAATTATTGAAAAATAACATTTTTATACAGTCCCCCACTTGTAAAATATTTTAATAATGCTATATTATCATAAAACAAGGACGCAAGTCCAGACATTAAGGTCGCCACAAATACCACAAGGAGAAATTATAATGGCAAAATTTAATATTATATCACAGTTCTTGAAAGACATTTCTTTTGAAAGCCCAAATGTTCCAGAATTATTCTTTAAAAGCGATAATGGTCAGGCAAAACTGGAAATCAATATCGATATTCAGATTAAGGGCGCAGAAAACAACCTGTTTATGGTTGATTTGATTACCAAGGTTCATTCAAAACTGGAAAATGGCGACAAATCAATTTTCTTGATTGAATCAACATACTCTGGTCTGGTTCAAATGGAAGAAGAAAAAGACGAAGAAGTTAAAAAACGCACATTGTTAATTGATGTTCCAACATTGTTGTTCCCAGCGGTTCGTGCATTGATTACACGTTTGACATCTGAATCAGGTTTCCCAACATTTGCAATGCAACCTGTGGACTTTGCACAGTTGTATGCCCAGAAAAACCAAAAATAAATTATAATAATTCATCTGTGGACGGTCCCGATGGTTCATGTAACTTCTGTACACTACACCATCGGGACCGTTCCGCATCTAAATCATTCTAATTTATTTTTTTAATCTGCCGATAATAATTCATCTAAAAGCGGTGCTGGCAATTCATGTAGCGTTTGTACACTACATTGCCGGCACTACTTTTATCTAAATCATTCTAATTTATTTTTACGCTAATCACTAATTTGTGATTGGCGTTTTTTGTGATATAATATACAGACTATGGGAAGAGAGAGATACATTTCAGTTGGTAAAAAAGTAAACGGTTTTTCGTTTGCAAATTTGGGATTGTTTACTGGATTTGCAGACGGTGTTTATAATGCGGTTTATTCGCTGGTTATTTTAGAAATTTTTCGCAGCAGTGCGATTGTCGGTGTGTATGTCGCAATTTATTCTATTTTTTGTTTAATAGTTGCGTTGTTTGCAAATGAGCTATTTCGTGCTTTTTCCAAGGTTCGTGTGTTCTATTTTGCAATGATGATGGTGGCAATTTGTTATGCGATGATGGGGTTTTCTATTTTGCCACGTACGTTCGTTATTCTTGATTATACAACAGGATTTGCAACAACGTTGATTGCTGTGTTGATTCCGCTGTTTATGTCTGATTTTTCAAAAAATATTGGTATGGCACGATTAAATGCCAGATATCATTTGTGGGGAAATATGGGGGCGTTAATTGCGCCAAGTGTTGCTGTTCTAATCGCAAATCATTTTGGAAATAGGGCTGCATTTTTTGGGTCTGCGTTTATATATTTGCTGGGTTGGATGATGTTTAAATATTTTAGAATTGTTCAAGAAGATAAACAGATAAAACCTGTTAGCCCCAGACGTACATATCGTGCGCTGATAAAAAATGCGGTTGCGTTTTTTAAAGTTCCTGGGATGTTGCGTGCGTATCTGGTTAATTTTGGATATTATTCACTGCGTGCGTTGCGTATTTTGTATGTTCCGATATTGGTTATTGAAAATGGTTTTTCAAAGGATACGTTGGCTGTCGTTTTGACATTAGGTATTATTCCTTATTTGGTGTTAAGTGAATTGATGGGGCATTTGGTTCGCAAGTATGGCAAGACGTTGTGGTTAATGCTGGGGGTCGGGTCGTTTTCTGTGTTGGCGGCATGTGCTGTGTTCGTAACAGGATATCCATTATTGGCGATATTTATTTTGTGGCAAAATTCAGGGGCGTTTATGGAACCTGTGCATGATTTGTTGTTTTTTGATGGTGTGCCAAAATCACAGCAATCACGATTTTATGGTGTGTTCAGAACCAGTGTGAATTTGCCCAGTGTTATCGTTCCAATGTTGGGGGCAGGTGTTATAACTTTGTTTGGAACAACGGCTGCTGTGTGGACGGTCAGTGCGTTTGTTGGTGCGTTTATTATGTTGATTTTAGTGCCACATAAAAATTAACTTATTTTATTGCTTTTTGACGATGTTCTTTGTATGATTTTGTTAAGAAAAAAAGGGGAAAATTATGGCAAAGAAAGAAGTTAGTAAAGATGCAGGCGCACCGGCAAAAAATCCTGCGCTGGAATCTGCGTTGGCACAAATTCAAAAGCAGTTCGGTAAAGAAGCAATTATGAAAATGGGGGATGGTTCCCAACAAAATATCGAGGCGATATCAAGTGGTTCGTTGGGGTTGGATATTGCACTGGGGATTGGCGGATATCCAAAGGGTAGAATCGTTGAAATTTATGGCCCAGAAAGTTCTGGTAAAACAACGCTGGCGTTGCATGCAGTGGCAGAATCACAGAAAAAAGGCGGAACGTGTGCGTATATTGATGCGGAAAATGCACTGGACCCAAGTTATGCAAAAAAATTGGGTGTTGATGTTGCTAATTTAATTATTTCACAGCCTGATTCTGGGGAACAGGCATTGGAAATTGCAGATACGTTGATTAAGTCTGGGGCCGTTGATGTCGTTGTAATTGATTCTGTTGCAGCATTGGTACCCAAGGCAGAATTAGAAGGTAATATTGGTGATTCTTTTGTTGGTACAACCGCAAGATTGATGAGTCAGTCTTTGAAAAAACTGGCGGGGTCTGTATCTCGCAGTAATACGTTGCTGATATTTATCAATCAAATTCGTATGAAAATCGGTGTTATGTTCGGTAATCCTGAAACAACATCTGGTGGTAATGCGTTAAAGTTCTATGCGTCTGTACGTCTTGATATCCGCCGTACAGGTCAGATTAAAGACAAAGAAAATATCATCGGTAATGAAACAAGGGTTAAGGTTGTAAAGAATAAAGTTGCGCCACCATTCCGTACCGTTGATTTTAAAATCATGTATGGCGAAGGTATTTCAAGAATCAGTGAAATCTTGGATATGGGTGTTAAATATGATTTAATCGAAAAGGCTGGCAGTTTCTATTCGTACAACAGTGAACGTATGGGCCAGGGCGAAGCAAATGCACGTCAATGGCTGAAAGAACACGAAGATGTACAAAATGCGTTGCTGGAAAAAATTATGGCACGTGCATCTGGTATTGCCGAAGAAATGACGACTGGTCCAATTGATGAAGATACAGATGATTTTGATGCAGAATAAAATAATGCCCAGTTGTACAGACTGGGCATGTTGATATCAATAAAACAAAGGGGATGTGTATGAACATAGCAAGATTTTTCGCAATGACAGATATTGTAATTCATGGTCATATTTTGAATTGGCCATGGCGGTCACGTGTGCATAGACGTACAGTGCGCAGTGATGTTATTTCACAGGTTATTCCAAAATATTTTAAAAGATATTTGCCAGCCGCTGCCGCAATCAAAGAAAGAAAAGTTATCAATAACGATAAAAATGATAAGATTTTTACATTGTGGTTGCAGGGCGAAGACAAGGCACCACCACTTGTACAGGCATGTTTCCGCAGTGTGCGCAGACATTGTAAACAAGAATTGGTTGTTCTGGATGAAAAGACGGTGTTTGATTATATTACGCTGCCAGAAAAAATTATGGAAAAACGCAAGGCTGGTAAAATTTCACATGCGCATTTTGCAGATATTTGTCGCGTTGAATTGTTATACAATCATGGTGGATATTGGCTGGATTCAACCGGGTTTGTAACAAGCGAAATTCCACAGTGGATTGCGGATGAAGACTTCTTTGTTTATATGGCAGGACAAAATGTTGGCAGTCCATATTCGTTTATGCAAAATTGCTTTATCCGTGCACGCAAGGGGGCATATTTGCTGGATGCGTGGCGTGCGATGATGTTGGAATATTGGATGCACGAAAATGGTCCATTTGACTATTTTATGCATCAATTGTTGTTCAAAACATTGGTTATGAACGATGAACGTGCAAAAAAACATTTTGCAAAAATGCCACATGTTGACCAGGATCCAACACATGCATTGTGGTGGGCGTATCATGATAAACCGTTTGATAAAAAGACATTTGATAAAGTTACAAGCGGTTCGTTCTTTCAAAAAACAACATATCGTCAAGCTAAAAATCCAAAACCGGGTTCAGTAGCTGCGGAAATGATAAAGATGTAATTGGTGATAGAAATGCCTGTCGTATCTGTAATAGTTCCTGTATATAAATGTGAAAAATATCTGAAAAGATGTTTGAATTCGATATTGGCACAGACGATTACAGATTGGCAGGCAATTTGCATTGATGACGGCAGCCCTGATAATTCTGGTAAAATTTTGGATGAATATGCCACCAAGGATTCACGTTTTGTAATTGTTCATAAAAAAAATGCGGGTGTGTCGGCTGCCAGAAATGATGGTATTAAAAAGGCGACTGGTCAATATATACATTTCTTGGATGCAGATGATTTCATAGATTCTGATTATTATGAACAGATGATAAATCATGCAAAACAGAACAGTGCTGATATGGTGGTGTCAGGATTTGTCACAGATAACAAATATACAAAACCGATTGTATATAAAAAATCAAAACAGTTGGTGTCTGTTGCGCAAAAGGTCAGGGGCAGTTTTGTTTTAACTGATTCTTATGTGTGGCGGTATTTGTTCAAAAAAGATTTTATAAAAAAACAAAAATTGAAATTTGATACAAATTTAATTGCGCAAGAAGATACATTGTTTGTTTTAGATGCAATCGCAGCGGCAAATAAAATAGTTGTTGTGCCGAATGTTGCCTATTATTACATGTTTAATGAAGATTCTGCATTAAATTCACGTGATGCAGCACATCATGCCAAGGTAAAAATGCAATATAAAATTGGTAAACAATATCGTAAAGATTTTGCAAAAAAACATAAACTAATGCATTTGTGGCGTTTGCGCAAAATTATTAAATTATTTAGATAAAACAGGGGGATAATATGCCTGCGATTTCAATAATTATACCAATGTATGGTGTTGAAAAATATTTACGCCGCTGTCTGGACAGTGTACAGAATCAAACATTTACAGATTGGCAGGCGATATGTGTTAATGATGGCAGTCCTGATAAATCTGGTGAAATTGCAAAAGAATACGCAAAAAAAGATAAACGCTTTGTTGTAATAGACAAAGAAAATGGTGGTCTGTCAGATGCACGAAATGTTGGTATGGCGCACGCATCGGGTGATTATATCTTGTATATTGATAGTGATGACTTTATTCATCCGCAAACATTGGAAATCGCGTATTCATTGGCGTTGCGTGATGGGTCGGATATTGTATCGTTTACATACGACAGAATTTATCGCCCACAATTGATGGTGCGTCATAAATTGGGATTGGACACGGATAATGTTATTCCTCGCAGAATGCATAAAAAATACAATCTGAATAAAATTAAAACACGTGTAACAGATGATGTTTATGAATATGCAACAGAACAAACACATAATAAATTTAATCCAAAACGCAAATGGTTAATTAAGCATTGTCAGGTTTGGAAAAATTTGTATAGGCGTGAATTGATTGCAGATATTCCGTTTATCAAAGGGATTTTGTTTGAAGACTTCCCATGGTGGAGCAGGGTTATGTTACGTAACCCACGTGTTACAATTGTGCCATTGCCATTGTATTTCTATATTCCAAATTTTGGTGGAATTGTGTTAAGCGCCAAACAATTAAGAATTATAAAAAGTTTGTGTCTGGGAATTGAAAATGCGTTTGATGCCTATAAACAAACAGCAACAGAATATCAAATGAAAAAATGGCAAGAAAACTTTTTATGGTTCTTTGTTGCCAAGGCTTTTAATAAAAGAAAGTATTTATCAGATGTTAACGATATCAAAGAAATTAAAAATTGTTTTAGAAATCTGAAACGGATAGGATTGTTTGATAACCCTGAAACAAAGTTAGCAAAGTCTTTGTCTGAATCAATATGTGAATTTATAAAGAAATAAAAAAATACCCAAATGGGTATTTTTTATTTTTCAAAAGATGATTTGTTTGGAAAGCGTTCTTGCATAAATTTTATGTTATTTTCTAGAATTTTTTCGTCTGTATCATAAGAATCGTTGATACAAAATGTTGGTGCGTTTAATAATGCTTTTCTGGCGGTAACAGTATCCATGCATACAACAGGAGAATAATAAATCCATGGGGCAAATATTGTGTTATATATTGCGTCAATGATTTTGTGACGAGTGAATTTGCGCGCACGGCTGTGAATAAATTTTGCACGACCTGTTATTAAATCGTACAGGTTAAATATCCAACGTTGAACTTCGTTGTTTGTGCGGAATTTATTGAATACTTGTGCGTCTATTTGTGGTGAAATTTTATTGTGATTGCGACATTCAATCCAAGACGATTTTAAATATGGGTCAATACAATGTGATGGACGATATTTAAAAACATCCCTGCCAAATATATTTTTTATTGTTTCGGCACTTAAAATTAGTGTTTTATTATAGTCATCAACATTTGATTTCCAGCGTTCAATGTTTTTTTGACGCCTTGAATGATTGCTGTATCGGACAAGCGCACGACCTTTTTTATCAAAGAAATAACTGGGTAATAATTTGCGATTAAAGAACAGATCGTCATTCATTAACAAAAAATGTTCTGATAGACCAGGTATATTTGGTATGCACATTTCGATGGCTGTTGCATAAAATGTTGGTAGGTCGCCAGATGGAAATATTTGTTCGTGTGGAACAATTGTGATTTTGGGATGATTTGTGTTTAACCATTTTGGTATTTGGTTGAATCCTGTAACAATATAAATATGATTTACCCATGGAACAAATTGTTCAACACTGCGCAATGAATATAATAATTCACCATTGTCACGCCAACGAGCCTCGATTGCGGCATCTCGGTATACTGGTTTTTCGCCTTTAATAATTTCTAGCCATTTATCTTTTTCTGCGCGCCATTTCTTATCACTGCCGTCTACCCATAGATAAACCAAGTCAATTTTCATGTTATCGTTCATTTTTTATACCCCTGATTTCTTTAAACGCGGTGGAATTTTAACAACCAGTTTTAATCCCAGCATGTTTGGTTTGTTTATTGCATACGGTGCACGGATGTATGTTTGTATTTTGCGTGCAATTTTTATCCAAATTTCCCCACGGGCAGGGCGATTTGTTATGTCGTTTATTGTGCCATTACCACGGCGTTTTAAATGATTTACCCAATCTGGACCACGGGATGTGGCCTTGTCAATCAACATTTGCATATCAACTGCGCCAAAGTGTAACAAGTACAGATTTTTATCAATGTGGAAATTGTGGTTCTTTATACGATGAAATCCAGATCCCCAGCGAACAGGGCGATTTATAACAACAGGTTTTGTGTATCTGGTCGAAATAAATGCAAAATTACGCTGGGATAAAAATGATTTTGTTGTATCTAATTGTTTTTCTGTGTTCATATTTTGACCAACATCCAGTCCCAGACCAGACAACGTTGTGTTAAATTTTTTCTGGGATAGATATTCATGCAATGTCATATTTGTGTTTGGATCAATAACCAAGAATTCATCACAATCACAACCAATAACAATATCGTATGTTTTTAATAATTTTTCTGCCAAATCAGATATCAGATTTATTCTATATTTATCACCTGCGGAACGTGACATATCACGATGGGGCAGTTTGGTGATATTTGCATTACCGGCGTTTTTAGGGGCTTTTTGGTCTGTGCCATCAAGATAAATATATAAATTTTCATCCCCAAATTGTGCGCCATAATATTCTATCCAACGTGACAGAAAGAATTCATCATTTCTGGCCATTGTTATAACTGCAACACGTTTAAGAATTTGATTTTTGGTGTGTGTCATATCCCCTCGATAAATACTTTGCAGAAAAAGTGCTTTATATTTCTGTATGCGATTTTTATTGGATTTTTTGTTAAAAACCATTTGATATGTTGTTCGCCATATTGCTGTTTTGCAGACGATAATATTACATCAGACAGTTTTGAATCTAGGTGTTTTAGTACGTATAAAATCTGGCGTGACAAGGCGCCATGATTGCGTGTAAATGCAACTTTTTTCATAAATGGCATACCGGATTGATATAACATTTTTATCTTGTTATACACGCCACGGTTGAATACAGAATATAGACAATCCCATGTAAAGCCGTGTTCAACAACCAGTCTTGAAAAACCATTTTCATATTGAGAAGTTATTTGACCTTTGTCAGGTAATTTTTTGATTTTACGCATAAAATCGTCAAACCAATCGGATAAGAAAATATCTGGTTTTGTGCCGATAAACCAAGATTGTATATGTGGGTGTGATGTGCGATGTTTGGTAACCAGACCAAATGCATTATGCCCCATATTTTCCATCGCATCAAAATATCGTCCCAGTGGATACAACGGACCATATACAGAATCATTTACCAGATATACAAAATCATAATCAGATAATTTTAAATTGTCATATGACCACAGATATGCCCGCTTGTACGAGCCAAAATCATATTCACCATGACGTGTAGCAATTGTGTGCAGGGTATATTTTTTTAGTTTGTTCATTTCTGATTTTGGACAATCAGAATCCATGCACAGAACAACATCGCCAAATTTAGATAATGATTTTACATAGTACACCAAGGCATCATCGACAATGTTTTTTGGATGATAGGCCGCAAATAAAAATAAACGCTTTGTTTTCATATTATATAATTTACACTGTTTACAAAGATTTTGCAACAAAGTAAAAAAAATCCCCCGATTGGGGGATTTTTTAATTCTGAATTTTATTAAGCCATTTTGGAAACTTTCTTGGCCAAACGTGAAATCTTACGTGCAGCACGTTTCTTTGGCATGATTTTGCCAGCAGATTTCATAATCTTGCTTTCTGCGCTACGTGCAGCAGTTGTTGCAGCAGCCTTGTCCCCAGTTGCAACGGCAGCCAATACTTTCTTGGTTGCTGTTTTAACGGCACTGCGGCGTGCTGTATTGATTGCGTTCTTTTTGGCCGATACCAAAATTCTTTTTTCAGATGACTTATGATTTGCCACGTTATTTTCCTTTTATTTTCTAAATGTTTCTGGTATTTTATAAAAAACAAACATAAAATCAAGGAAAAATAACATGATTTATATTTTAGGGTTAATTATTTCGTATTTTCTGGGGTCAATTCCAATGGGGTTGTTGCTGACAAAACTGGCGGGCAAGGGCGATTTGCGCACCGTTGGCAGTGGTAATATCGGTGCAACAAATGTTATGCGTGTTGGTGGTTTGCGTATGGCTGGGTTGGTTTGGATACTGGATATGGCCAAGGCAATAGCGGCTGTATTTATCGGAAAATATATCGCAGGTGATGCGTTTGGTGCATGGTGCGGTTTTGTCGCAATTGTTGGACATTGTTACCCAATTTGGCTGAAATTCAAAGGGGGCAAGGGGATATCTTCGCTGTTTGGTGTGTTGCTGGCAATCAGTCCAATGTCTTTTGTTGTATGTGGTTTGGAATGGTTGCTGGTTGCGTTAAGCAGTGGTATTTCATCGTTTGGTGCAACAATTGTGTTTTGTCTGATTCCAATTTTGGGCTTTGCAATCAGTATGCAGGTCGGTTTTGCGTTTCTGGCCATCGGATTGCTGTGTATGTGGCGCCACCGTGGCAATATCGCAAGACTGTTTTCCGGCAGTGAATCAAAAATAGAATGGAAATGGAAAAAATAAGTTAGTGATTAGTGTAAGCGGTTAGTGTACGTGATGGAATTATTCATTCACTTATCACTTACACTTGCACTTACCACTATTTTATATAAATACTTTATTTTTTATCGATTTTGTGATATAATATATGTAGATATATTCCAAAGGGAAAGAGAGCATGAAAAAAATTTTATCCATGTTTGTGGGCTGTTTGGTCGTAACAGGTGGTTTCGCAGCGCCTGCGGGACGGGGGCGTGTGTCTATGGCAAATCAAATGAATGCTGCGCCACGTGCAACTGTTTCTAAAAATCAGATTTCTGCAATGGCTGCAACAAATGGCAAGACAACAACAAATACGGCTGCGTTGGCCGTCACGCCAGAGGTTATGCAACCCGCAGACAGAGGTGCTGATTTGCGTGAAAAAGAACGTAATGCATGTATGTCTAATAATATTGGTATTGGTAATACATTTGTTTGGGCATCTCGTTACAGTAATTTAAATGACTATTCTTCAATGATTGAAGATACGTTAGAACCAGAAAATAATACTTGCTTTGTTCGTGTTGAATTAAAGTCTGATGATGACCGAATTGATGTTTCTGATGTTGCTGCCAAATATTTTGAAATGGGTAATATGATTACATGTGCGTCTTGGGTAAATACAGAAGATATGCGTCAAAGAATATTAGATGCAAAAAAGAAAGCACGTGTTTGGGGGACTGTTGGTGCATCTGTTGGTGGTGCGGCACTGGGCGTTGGTGCGATGGAGTTGTTCGGAAACAAGGCAATTGGTAGCAAGGTAGAAGGACAAAAGTCTTTGCAAGGTGTGCAGTTGTTGCGTTCACAGTTGGCTGTGCTGGAAAAAGAAAACAAGGCTGAATATGACAGGTTTATTGCACAGTTAAAAATATTAAAAGCGGAATGCGATAAAGATATCTGGAAAACAACCCCAGACGCAGAGGTTTCAGGCGTATGTGATGCGTATAGGGGGCTGTTTAATCTGGCAGGATAGTTAAAAAATCCGCATTTGCGGATTTTTTTGTTGGTTTTTAATATGTGTTTTGTCTTATAGTGCAATTATGTCTGATTTATTTGAAAAGTTATTGATTATTCGTACGCCAAAAATTGGGCCTGTGCGCTATGCTGAATTGATAAAACAGTTTGGTTGTGCGGCTGCTGTGGTCGAATCAATGGGGGTGGATGCAGATTTTCGTGATGGTATTTTGCGTGAAATGGATTTTGCACATCAGCATAATATACATTATATATCAGATGATTGTGATTTGTATCCGGTGCGATTGAAAGATTTAAAAAATCATCCGCCAATTATTACTGTGCGTGGAAATATAGACACATTGAAAAAACAAATGGTTTCAATTGTTGGAACACGTCATGCAACCGCCACTGGGATGGGATTTGTTGCAGATATTGCGCAAAAATTTGCAGAAAATAATGTTGCGGTTGTGTCGGGGATGGCAATTGGAACAGATACTGCTGCACATCGTGGGGCGTTGCATGCGGCGGGTTGTACCCAGACAGTTGCTGTTTTGGCAGGTGGGGTTGATTATATCTGGCCAGTGGAAAACGAATCGTTATATTGGGAAATTGTTGAACGGGGATGCGTTATCAGTGAAATGCCAGTGGGGTTTGTTCCTGTTGCAACAAACTTTATCCAACGCAATCGCTGGGTCGCAGGCCTGTCAGATGCCTTAATATTGGGCGAGGCTGATTTAAAGTCAGGTTCTATGGCAACGGCACGATTCGCAATTGAATTTAATCGTGATGTGTGGGCAATCCCATCGCATCCCGCAAATTCTAGGGCGTTGGGACCAAATACACTGATTCGGTCTGGTGATGCAAAACTGTGTTTGGGGGCAGATGACTTTTTTAAAACATCAAAAACGGATGTCAAAA
>JAGBCZ010000043.1 GCA_017937735.1 Alphaproteobacteria bacterium
GGGTGCACGCCGTGCAAACGCTGCTAAATCAGTTATCGTAAATGACGGTATCGATTCTAAACGTATTTCTACTATCTCTTATGGTAAAGAACGCCCATTGGTAAAAGGTACAGGCGAAAAAGTTTGGAAAATGAACCGTAATGCAACAACAACTGTTAAATAATAACATTTGTTGAAAAAATATATAAAAAACACCGGTAAAAGCCGGTGTTTTTTATCAGTAAAAAGCATTTAAATTGCTTATCGTTACCAGTCCCTTGTACACACACAAAAAAGCCGGCATTTACCGGCTTTTTTTGCATTTTTATTTTGTTATTTTTTCAACCAATTCAAATAACTGATTACGGGTTGCAAAGGATAATATTATCTGCCCTGCCCCGCCACGGCGTTCTGACAGTTTTGCAGAAACACCCAAGGCATTGGATATTTTCTTTTCAATATCACGAACAGTTTGTGCATCAATTGTTCTGGATACGTGTTTTTTCGCACTGGATGCACGTGGGCCAGATTTTACCAAGCGTTCTGTATCAGCAACAGATAATTTATTTGCAATAATTTTGTGTGCCAATTCTTCGGGATTTTCTGCGACAGCAATCGTGCGTGCGTGCGATGCAGACAATTCACCCTGGCCTACTAAATTTTGAACACTATCCGGCAAAGACGTCAACCGCAACATATTGCGAATATAACTTTCTGATTTTCCAATCAGACGTGAAACGTCTGGCATTTCATAATCGCAACATTCCATCAGGTTTTTATACGCATTTGCTTCTTCGATTGGGTTCAGATTTTCACGTTGAACATTTTCAATCAATGCAATTTCCATCGCATTATTATCATCAATCGTCTTTACCAGCGCTGGAATCTCGGTCAGACCTGCCATTTTTGATGCACGATATCTGCGTTCACCTGCAACAATTTCATACAAATACGGACGATTAGACACACTGCGCAGTAAAATTGGTTGCAAAACACCTTTTTCTTTTATCGAGGCCGCTAAATCCGCTAATTCCGCCTCTGTAAATGTTTTTCGTGGCTGATCAGGATTTGCACCAATTTGCGCCAACGGTATTTGTTTTACAACGACACGTTCACTGGGCGTTAACAATGAAATATCGGGTATTGTGCCACGGGTTGCCTGTAAATCAGCCAAACCACGCCCTAATCCAAACTTATTCGCCATAATTTTCCCCTTCGGTTCTTTGAACTACTTCGGTTGCGACACGCAAATATGCCTGTGCACCAGTTGAATTAAAATCGTAAAACAGCGCAGGCATTCCATGGCTTGGTGCCTCGGACACACGGACATTACGTGGAACAACAGTCTTGAAAACCTTATTCCCAAACGCATTACGCACATCATCATCAACCGCACGTGTAACATTATATCTGCGTTCATACATAGTCAGCAAAACCCCCAAAATATCCAACCCAGGGTTCCACTTTTCCTTAACCACCGATATTGTATCTGTTAATTGCTGAACACCTTCAAGGGCAAAAAATTCACACTGTAATGGAATCAAAACACTATCCGCTGCGGCCAATGCGTTTATTGTCAAAAAGCCCAACGCAGGCGGGCAATCCAACAAAATATAATCATAGTACGGCAAAATTGGTTGAAATGCATCACGCAAACGATATTCACGATTTTCCATGTCTAATAAATCGATATCAGCACCTGCCAATGCCTGTGATGATGGCAATAAATGCAACCCCTTAACCGCAGTTGTTAAAATATTATCAGCAATGTTTGCCGTCCCCATAATAACACCATAAACACTTTGACGATGTGACGCACGTTCAAACCCAAGACCTGTACCGGCATTACCTTGTTGATCCAAATCAATCAACAACACACGCTTTTTTATTGCCGCCAACGATGCACCGATATTTATTGCGGTTGTTGTTTTGCCAACACCGCCTTTTTGATTTGCAAACGCAATTATATGTGTCATTTTCCTTTCCTATTTTTATACAACAATATAAAAACCAGTCGATTCGGTCAAGATATTAAAAAACAAAATCAAAAAAACACGTAAAAACAACATACTATAAAAACTTTCACATGAAACAGCCAACATAAAAACAAAATAAAAATACCGGCATTTACCGGCATTTTTTAACTTTTTTAAAAATTACACAGTATTTTTAATAACTTAATTGCAATTTCATACGAAATTACCGGCAAAAATCAACAATTATTATAAAACCGTCACCTGTTTTTGATGGTATCAACGAATAATTAAAACAATATTTTTGTTTTGCAGTCAAAATTTCAGATTCTATTTCCCGGCCTTTTAGTAAAAAAAGCCGGTATTTTGTCTTGGCAACATAATCCATTATCTTGGTCAATGACGCAAAGGCACGTGCAGTAAAAACAAAATTATCGTTTTTAGCCGGTAAATGCCGGACAAATTCTTCGACACGCCCATGATATATCGTCAGGTTTTCCAACCCCAATTGTTCTTTGACGGCCGATAAAAATGCAACTTTTTTACCAATTGATTCAATACACGTTACATTCCATCCAAGAATCGCCAACACAACACCCGGAAATCCCGCCCCGCTGCCCAAGTCAATAACATTAACATCATGCGGCAAAACATCTGCCAATTGTGCAGAATCGGCAAAATGACGGTTCTTGATATCTGCCAGCGTACTGGGCGCAACCAAATTCATGCGACCAGACCACTGGCGCAACATATTTTCATATTCTTCAAATTTGACATTATTCTTCATAAAGAGTATTCTATCATAATCATGAGAAAAATAGAAAGTTTATTTATCGGTATCAGTTTGATTGCTGCGCTGTCCATAACAGGCAGTGCAATATGGCACACAACAAACAACAGTAAAGTAAATGATACGTACCATTTCCCAGAAACACAATTTGGGGCATTTTTAGCAGCACAGCACGCAATTTACGTTAATGATTTTGACACAGCAGAAAAATTAACCAACGAATTAAAACATACTGAATATACAGTCGTTAATAACACAAAATTAATATCTGAATATTTATCCGGCAAATTGCCCGCAGATGCGAAATTATTACGCGAAGAAAAAACGCTGCCTGCCAAATTCATATACGAAGCGTGGTTGGTGCAAAATGACAAATGGCAAGAAATGCACAATCGCCATAAAAAAGACGATTCTGCACTGATTGCACCGTTCAGAATATGGCCTGCAATCGCCAATAATTGGCGCACAAATACGTTTAAATATATCGACAGTTTGCCTGTTAATGATTCGTGGCGTGAATTTGTTCGTGGACAAATCTATGCAGAACTGGGCGACATTGATACTGCTGCAAAACATTTTGATTTGGTTAACACAGATTTCATGAATATAAACGATTACATGTATCTGATGTCTTTTTATACGCATCATAATATGCAGGACAGGGCAGGGGAATTAAAATCAAAATACACCACCAGACCCGCAGGTATGTTCTTGATTGATTATGACACATATCCAGACTGGTCCGTATATAGCGGTTATAAAAATGCAATGGCATTCAGTTTGATACAAAACGTGTCACACACACAAATATTGATGTATTCTGATTTGGCAATGCTGATGTTACGTTTTGCACAAATTATCGCACCAGAAATGTCTGATAACACAGATGCACTAAACTATTACCTGGGACAGTTCTTGTATACGAACACAGGCGATTATAATAAATATTTTTCAAAAATAAGCGAAGCCAGCCCGTTCTATCCATTTGTCGCACTGCGTAACGCAGAAAAAACAGACGATATTGAGACAATGGAAAAGGCATTAAAACAATTTCCACTGTTTGTACCTGTAATCAATAAAACCATTGGATATTATATAAAAACAGGCAATATGCGGGCGGCACTGCGTGTTATCAATCGTGCATTAAAAAATAAAAATCTGGACGATGCGGGCAGGGCGTTTTTCACAAAATCACGTGCCCAGATATATTATTCTTTTGGCGATTATGATGCCGCACAGGCAGATATAAAATTCGCATCAAAACATTTAAAGGTCGATGCAGAAATCGTATCGTTACAGGCAAAAATCTGGGCGAAACAAAACCGTGAAATTGAAGAAGCATACAAATACGCAATGACACTGGTTGCGAAAAACCCATCTGATATTATGGCATGGGATACGCTGGGGGTTGTGGTCGCTGCACGTGAAGGTACGTATGCTGCACTGGATGTTTTAGAACGTGTTGGTGAAATATCACAAACACATTCACCGTTATATGTGCACTTGGGGGACATATATGAATCAATCGGCGACTATGACAAGGCCCGCCAATCATATATGCGTGCAATTGATTTATCTGATGATGGATTAACAGTTATCCCCGAAATCGAAAGAAAAATAAGGAAACTAAAATGAAAATAGGCGTAATTGGGGCAGGCGCATGGGGCACTGCACTGGCAATAACCGCAGGTCGTGGCGGTAACGAAACAATATTGTGGTCGTATGACGGACAATACAAAGAATTTGACGGCGTTGCATTGCCAAGCAATCTGTCTGTTACCAAAGAATTATCAGATGTAAAAGATACAGATGTATGGCTGATTGTTACACCATCTGCATTTTTTCGTGAAACATTAAAGAAAGCACGTGCGCATTATAATGGGCAACCTGTTATTATCTGCACCAAGGGCGCAGAATGTTCAACAGGCGAATTTATGTCTGAAATCTTACACGATGTATTACCAGAATGCGTTGATTTTGGCGTGCTATCTGGGCCACAATTCGCAGCCGAGGTTGCACAAGGAATCCCAACAGGTTCAACGTTGGCAGGAACAAATAACGCAATTATTGCCGCACAACAGGCGTTAAACAAACTGTATCTGGACCCAATTAGTGACGTTATCGGCACAGAAATTTGCGGTGTCGGCAAAAATGCAGCCGCACTTATCAGTGGATACAATTCTGTTATGGCATCTGGCGAAAATGAACGTGCGTTATTATTTACACGTGTATGGGGCGATGTTGTAAAAATTGGGGTCGCATCCGGCGCCCAGGCAATAACATTTTTAGGACTGTGTGGTTTGGGCGATTTATTCTTGTCTGCAACCAGCGTTACCAGCCGTAACTATTCTGGGGGAATTGCAATTGCAAATGGACAAAAACCAGAAGGTACAGTCGAAGGTATTCATGCATTATGCGGTTTAATTGAACGTGCAAAAAGTTTGGGCATAGACGTTCCTGTACTGGAAGAAATGAAAAGAAAATTAAAACTATAAAAAAAGCCGGTAAACACCGGCTTTTTTTATGGTCTTGGACCACGCATAGGATTGCCCATTTTTTGATTATTTTTATTCGATGACATTGAACCAACACGACCGGTCACAATTTTATCACCAACCTGAATTTCATCAGAAATAATTTCTGTTTCTGTGGCCGTAGATAAACCCTTGGCGTACGGAATCATCATTAGTTCACCATCACGCAATATCGCCAAATGTGTCTTTGGGGTTGCACCATTGGCATCCGTGGTTATATTATCAAAACTGCGTACCAAAAACGCAGAATTAGAAGCCTTCCATACATTATCACGTTCGGAAATAATAATTGTTACAAATGCAGTCATCCCAGGCATTAAACGTAAATCAGTATTGTCTACATTGATAACAACTGTATAAACAACAACATTTGATGTTGTCGTTGGTGACAATCGAATCTGTCGGACGATACCGTTAAACGTTTCCGTTGGATATGCATCAACAGAAAAAGATACATTTTGTCCTTCTTTGATGACACCAATGTCCGCTTCGGATACAGATGTTTCAATTTGCATTTTTGTTAAATCTTCGGCAATTTCAAACAAGTCTGGGGTTTGGAAAGAAGCAGCAACAGTTTGTCCAACGTCAACCTTGCGCGAAATAACAGTTCCATCAACAGGCGATGCAATTGTTGCATATCCCAAATTTGTAACCGCGCGATCGTATTGTGATTGCATACGATTTACAGACTGTTCTGATTGTTCGTATGCTGTTTGTGATTGTTCCATTTCTGCACGTGAAATCATGTCACCTTCGTACAGCATTTTATTACGTTCATATTCATTTTTTGCAAAGTTGCGCTGTGAAATCGCACTGTCCAAAGATGCACGTGCTTCGTCAACAGATGCCTGTAATACAGACGGTTCGATTGTTAATAAAATATCGCCTTTTTTTACCTTGGAATTAAAGTCAACATACAAATTATCGATTGTTCCAGAAACCTGTGAACCAACGTTTACAGTATTTACAGGTTGTATTTCGCCTGTTGCACTGACCACATGGCGCAAATCACCACGTGTGATGTTTATTGTTGCATATTCTAGTTTATTATCAGATTTTCGCATAAACAAAAATATGCCACCGCCAACCAAAATAGCCAACAACAAAATCCACCACTTTTTACGCCATATAAACCGAAAGATACGTCCGATTAACAATGGACGTTTTTGTTGTGGTACAACGTTTATGCTTTTCTTATTCGCCATCTTCTCTCTCTCCTTCCAATTCGGCCTTGATATCGCCCACAGCCAATGCAACCGCAGCACGTTTTGTGTATAAATCATATTTTGCGGCGTTATTTTGTTTTTCAGCACTGACCAATTCTGACTGTGCGGTCTGCCAATCCAGCATAGTTGCACGTCCAACCTTGTACATGCCGGCTGTGACACGTTCGCTTTCTGTTGCAGATTTTAACAATGTTTCCGTTTGTTTTAAAACAGTCTGTGCCGTTTTATAGTTTTGATATGCAGTAAATATATCAAGCGTTGCATTGTCTTGGGTACTGCGTTCTTGTTCAACGGCCCTGTCATAGTTAACAGATGCGGCACGTGCATTATATAAATTTGCAAAGCCAGCAAACAATGGCATAGATGCACGAATTCCAATACTGCCACTGATATTATCTGTACCAGCCCCGTATGTTTCAGACGGTGTATCATTCCAAGACACAGAACCAGATGCAGATATTGATGGCAAATTACTTAAAAATACACTGTTTCGTCTGTGCCATGCAGCATCTTTATTTGCGGTGGCACGTAATAAATCAGGTCTTGTTTTTTGTGCCTGTTCGAACAATTCATCCAATGATTTTGTATCAGCCGCCCCACCAATTTCAGATGGCATATCGGCAATTTCAATATCTTGATTTGCAGAAAAAGATAATTTTGCCAGTAATGCACCCTTGGCAATTTCACGGTTGTTTTTTGCACGTTCTAAATCAAGATCACGACTGGCCAATGTTGTATCGGCCTTTAAAACATCGGCACGCGCAACAGATCCTGCCTTAAACTTCTTTTGTGCAGTATCACGGGCAGTTTGCGCAACATCACGCAGCGTTTTGGCAGATTTTACATCAGCATCTGCATTTAATAACGAATAATACGAACCAATTAACCCATATATATAATTTTGAACCGTTTCATCATATTCAAAACCAGTTGCACGCCATGATGCAGATGCTTGATTTAAATCAGATAATCTTTTTCCAAAATCAAATATCAAATAAGATGCAGATAACGATGCACCATACGACCAATCGCCCCACTGCTCGTTACGATATGGTAACGATGCGTTCGCCCCAACATTAACACTGGGCAAATAAGATGCATAATTTGCGTTTTTAGACAATCTGGCCGATTCATACGATAAATAAGATGCTGTTGTCTGTGGATTTCTGCATAATCCCAGTTCAATTATCTGTGATAATGTCAATTTACCATCGGGCACAGTCGTGCGTGTCATACAATCATTTTCCTGTGCAAATACAGAAAAAGGCATCAGAAAGAGCGATAAAAAAGCAAGTTTTCTCATAAAAATTCTCTCTCGTATAAAGTTTCTTTGTAATTATACAATTTTTCTGTTGAATTACAATTTTTTTTTGCTTAATATGGCATCACTGGTTCAGGCCTGGTGGCAGAGTGGTTATGCAGAGGACTGCAAATCCTTCTATGCCGGTTCGATTCCGACCCAGGCCTCCAAAATAAAAAACGCCCTATTATGGGCGTTTTTTGTTTTGAAAATTATGGTGCGGAGAACCGGCGCCGGTTCGCATGCGAGCAAAGGTTTGCAAGTGGCGTGTGATATTTTGCCACACAGCAAACCACTGCGAGCAGTGAGTCAAGTTGCGTTCAGCAACGGTCGCCCACAGGGCGGATGCGAACATTCCGATGACATGTCTCCAAAATAAAAAACGCCCTATTAGGGGTGTTTTTTTGTTTTGAAATAAATGTACATATGTGTATGATTACAATCATGATTACAAGCATAAGTTTAACAGATTTCAGAAATCATATTGCATGTCGTATAAATACAAATAATCGACACAATATTATTATTACAGGACCAAATGGGGCCGGCAAGACCGCTATTTTGGAAGCGGTATCTATGTTATCTGGTGAACGTGGTATGCGTGGTGTATCAATGACAGATATCGCACGTTTTGGTGGTAATGGCGGTTTCAGTATTTTTGCAACAACAAATGATGATACAGATATATCTGTTTATTTTAATGCCACTGATTCGAACAGACGGGCAAAAATAGATAATGAATTTAGTCCGCTATCTGAATTGGCACAACACGTGTCTGTGGTATGGATTACACCAAAAGAAGACAGATTATTTATTGATAGTGCATCTGACAGACGTGCGTTTTTTGACAGACTTGCAACCAGTTTTAACGCATCGCACGCAGGACGTACGGCAAAACTGACAAAACTGTTATCTGAACGTGCATACGCATTAAAATCAGGGGCAGATTCGCATTGGTTGGATGCATTGGATGCACAAATTGCGGGAACTGCCGTTGCTGTATCTGTTGCCAGAATACAATATGCAGGTGAATTGAATTATTTTCTGAAAAAATGTGCAATATCTGTGTCTGGCATGCTGGAACAAATGTTAATTGATGGCGTAACAGCGGGTGATGCAGAACGAAAATATCTGGAATATTTACGACAAAACAGATGTCTGGTTGGCGACAAAATGGTACTGGATGGGCCACATAAATCAGACTTTGGCGTGTTTAATAACGAACTGAAATTACCAGTACATGTAACCAGCACAGGTCAACAAAAAACAGTATTGCTTGATTTGATATTGGCACATGCAAAACTGGTACATACAAAAACAGGAAAACAAATTCTGATTTTGTTAGATGAGGCGGCGGCGCACTTGGATGAAAACGCACGTGAAAAACTGTTCCGTGAACTGGGCGATGCAAACGCACAGGTATGGGCAACAGGGTTAGATGCAGAAATATTTAAAAATGTTCCTGATGCGGTATTTGTTGCTTGCCATGATGGGCAAATAAATAATATAGTATGGGCGGAGTAAAATTATGGCACGTATTGATTATCAAACATTATTAGATAATGCACTAAAATCTATTGTAAAAGATGCGTTAATTCACGCCCAATTTAATGGACTGGGTGACGGGACGCACTTTTTTATAACGTTTCGCACACGTGATGCAGGCGTTGTATTACCCGACTTTTTACGTATCAGATATCCAGACATCATGACAATTGTATTACAGTATTCATATAATAATTTGCATGTATCTGACAAAGAATTTGGGGTACAGTTGACATTTGATGGTCGTCCATTTTTTA
>JAGBCZ010000044.1 GCA_017937735.1 Alphaproteobacteria bacterium
GCCAATTCCTGTTATGGAAGAATCTTTGATGCCGATGGTTATGGATTTGTTTGCCAAGATAAAGCGTATATTTAACAGTATGCAGAAATTGCAAACAAAGCGTCTGGAAAATCTGTTCACATCTGATACGCCTGATGAAGCGCTGGAAAAGAAATATACAAAATTGCGTTTGGAATTGTTTGAAAACGTCAGTCAGATTCGCTTGAACGATGATCGTGTTGCGGAAATCTTGGAACAGTTGACCAAGCGTGACCAATTACTGTTGGGACTGGAAGGTAAGATGTTACGTCTGGCGATGGCGAACAAGATTAAACGTGAAGATTTCTTGGCAGAATATACAGGTAATGAATTAAACCGTAATTGGGTCAAAAAACTGTCCAAGCACAAAAATGCAACATGGGCAAATTTTGCCAAAAAGCATGGTGATGACATCCTGAAAATCCAAGAAGACATTATTGCGATTGCTATTGAAACAGGCCAGCCAACATCCGAATATAAAAAAGTTGTTGAACTGGTACGCCGTGGCCAAACCGAAGCAGCCCGTGCAAAACGTGAGATGATAGAAGCGAACTTGCGCTTGGTTATCAAATTTGCGAAAAAGTCCAGCAATCGTGGTCTGGGACTTGATTTTTCGGACTTGGTCCAAGACGGCAATATCGGTTTGATGAAGGCTGTTGATAAATTTGATTATCGCTTGGGGAATAAATTCTCGACTTATGCGACAAACTGGATTCAACAGGGTATTTCACGCAGTATTGCAGATCAGGCACGTACAATTCGTATCCCTGTGCATATGATTGACAATATTCACAAGATTCAACGTGCATCACGTCAATTTATGCATAAATATGGTCGTCAGCCAACTGCCGAAGAATTGTCCAAGATAATTTATCTGCCAGTGGACAAGATTCACAAGGCGATGAAAGTGAACCTGAAACCAATTTCATTAGAAGCGCCAGTTGGCACCGAAGATGACAGTTCACGTATTGAAATTATCGCAGACGAAACAGCGAAAAATCCATTTACATCTGCGGCGCAAAAGAACCTGCGCAAGATTGTAACACAAATTCTGTCTGAATTGGATCCAAAAGAAGAAACAGTTTTGCGTCAACGCTTTGGGATGAGTACTAATAAAACCAGCACACTGGAAGAAGTTGGTGAATACATCGGCGTTACACGTGAACGTATCCGTCAGATTGAACAAAAAGCACTGAACAAGTTAAAGCACCCAACACGTGCCCGTAAATTGCGCAGCTTTTTGGAAGATTAACGATTGCCCCGCTGTTTGCGGGGCTTATTTATAGGGGTGGTTATATGAAAAAGAAAACCTTATTATTATGCACAGGTCTGTCAGGCAGTGGCAAAACGTACTTTGTAAAAAACACATTGCCGAACGGATTATTTTATTGTTTAAAGTCTGCTGCGACCCGCCCAATGCGTGATGGGGAATCAAACGGCAATCCGTATTATTTCGTCACAGAATCAGAATTTAATGAAATGCAATTGGCAACCCGTCTGTGGGTTAACGAAGCGTTCTGGACCCCAGAAAAACCAAAATGGATGTATGGCGTACCTGAATTAGAAATCAAAAACAATTTGGGGAAAAATTTAGTATATGACGTGATTCAGCCAAAATACGCAAAACAGTTGATTGATTGGTTCAGAATCAATGGACTGTCTGATAGTTATAATTTCCGTGTGGCGTATTTCTTGCCACCTGCGAACAGTATGCAAACGGTTGCGAAACGTGCCAATATGCCAGACGATATTGATGTCAGACGTACAAATACGTGTGACCCAATTGATTTCTTGCAGGCGGGTTTGGATATTGATTATATCTTGCAGCCACGCAACAATATATACAGCCCACGTATGCAAGCGTATATAAAGCGCCTGCAACATCAGAAATAACAAGCGAATAGATTATAAGGGTGAACTATGGGATGTGAACATATTTTTCCAAAAGATTGGCGTAACATGCCGGTTGAACGTGTATTGATGTATATTACTGATTTACAGAAAAATCATAAGTTGTACATGGTATATCATACTGACACAAATCAGATAAGTGTAGGCGAAGATATCTTGATAACACAATACAAAGATAAATACGTTATAAATGGTTTTGAATCCCCACTGGTAAACCAAGAATTGAGTTATTTGTGGAAACTGTGTACAGACACCCTGACGGCAGGCGCAGATGACATAATTAAAAAATTCGAAGCGAAATCAAAAAAACATCAAGACACATTAAATGGTCAAAGAAAACGATAGAAACACCGCCATTTGGCGGTGTTTTACTTTGACAATCAAAAATATTGACAATACAACAGCCTGTGTTATTCTGTATGTAACATAAACAAAAGGTTTTCAGTATGAACAAAGCGCACAGATTTTCAAATAATTGGCATAATTTGCCCGTGGAATACGCATTAACTAATATTAAATATTTACAAGAAAATTATAAAAACTATCCGATTGCTGTTTTTTCAGAAAGTCATATAAAACTGGGCGAAGATATTGTTATCACTTTAAATACGTACGAAGGTAAAACATTATATATAATAAACGGTTTGTATTCGCCAGAACTGGACAAAGAATTAAAATATTTGTGTAATTTATGCACGGGTGCTGCATCGCCAACTGCAAAAATATCACATTGGTGCGAAAATAATGTTCGTGGATTTGTTCAGGCCATGGGATATACGGCTGCGGTGGCTGCTGTTGTTGGTTTGGGATTTGGTGTTCACAGTGGTATTAAAAAAGTTAAACAAAACAAAGAACAATATATTCAAAAACGCATTGATGCCGCAATCCAAGAATACGAAGCATCCAAGACAATAAACTATAACGATGCAGTAAATCAAAAAACACGATAAGAAAACGCCCCACTCGGGGCGTTTTTGTTATAGTGTTACCAGCGCACTAGTTTATGTTGTCAATTCACAGGATGTTATTCATCCATGCCATAAATAAAATCGCCACTGCCCATGTTGCCATAGAACTTTTGTTCAACAATATCCCACATGCCGTTACTTGGCACAACAAAATCACCAATCTGTAACCCACACGGTACAGGCACAAAATGCCGAGCAAGCACATCATCTTCGTATATTTTTGTGGAATATATATACATGGAATTGTTACTATCATAAACACTTGCTGTTTCTGTGCCATTAGATTCAACTACATGGCTTCCGAATAAATATATAGAATAATTTTCTGTTGTTTGTCTGCCTTGTAATTGAAGTGATGTTGTTGAATAATGTACATGATTATCTTTTGCATCTAAAACAAGTAATTGTTTAGTTGTTTTTATTCTTGAGTCAATGTTTGTTCTTATTGGTTGACACCATGAAGGTCCTCCTATTGAAGACCATAAACACAGCCAAAACAATATGTTAGTATTGTTAGCCCAGTTCATAGTATAATTAGATTTATTAATTCTATCAATAATGCCAAAAAATCGCCCTTGGCCAGTGCCTGTTTTGTATCCATCATCAGAAAATTTTATTTCCAGTTCGCTACGTGTGACCAGTGTTGGTACATGTAATGTGTCGATATATTGTGTTCCTGTGCTTTCCAAATACGCATTTTCATTTGCGGCAATCAAACGGCCGTTTTCATCATATGTATAATTTGTTGTGTTGGTAAAGGGTTCTATAACATCATATACCGTGCCGTTATATTTTATGTGCAATGAATTTGTGTTAAAGTTTGTACACATATTCCCATACCATATTTCATTATCAACTTTGATATGCAGTGCGGGGGTGGTGGTTTTTACCGATGACAATTTTATTGTATTATCCCCCACATGCAGTGTGCGTGCATGTGCGCAAAACGCAATAAAGATAAATAAAACATATATAAACCTATGCATCATATCCCCCCGTATAAATTCAGGTGGGGCAATGTATTCATATCAAGGTGTCGGTCGAAAAATTGCCCCAAAAAAACCGTCACAGAAATGACGGTCGGGGTGTTCATAAATCATATCAAGTGATGATCCTGTTGGACTTCAATATATATCCAACAGCACCCCGACCATAATCGGGGGGTAAAAATAACGGTGCAAAGGCACCGATTTTCATCGGACTACGATGCGTCTGCACCGACTTGATATAGGCTTATGAAGGCCCGAACCGACATCCCTGTCAGTTCAATGTTTATTTTATGGAAAATTGTAATGTTTTTCAATAATAAAAAGCGAATAGTGGTCAGTGCCAGTGATAAGTGAATGCTGTAATTCTAAATTAGTCCGCCACTAACCACTAACACTTAATCACTGGCGGCTTAAAAACACCCCATACGGGGCGGTTTTAAACATAATTCTTTAATGCGACATAAATATGTCCGACATCTGTTTTTATCAGCGTGGCAGACACTGTATCTGGATTATCTGTTTGTTGTGCATTACCCAGTATTTTATCAAAACTGCGCACGAATTGTGTTGCCTGGCGGCGGAATACGGCATCATTTTTAATCATATCACGAATTTGCTTTTTATCTGCGGCCCCCAGCATTTTTGCCAACCATTTTGAAAATATCGTTTTATCCCCAGAATGATATTTATTCCATACAATATCTGGTATTTCTGCGCCTGCGACACGTGTTAAATCCATGGACTGTTCGTGCAGTGGCGCCAACATTTGTTCGCTTTGTTTTATAAAGTCTGTGGAACTGACATGGCCAAATGATTTTGTTGGTGCCGCCTTGATTGCGTCCATTGGTGCAGATGCACGTGCAACCATCATTTGCTTGTTCAGTGTTTGCATTGTGTCCACGGCCTTGGCATAGTCTGCCATCAGGTCTATCATTTGTTGACGTGATTGACCGGCCAAGTCTTCCAATTTAACAGCAGATTCAGATACCGCATCGGTTGATTCTGCAACTGTTGATTTCATCAATGCGATTTTGTCGTTCAGATTTGCAACAATCTTTTCCAGTGTTTCGCTGGCCTGTAATGAACCTGCGGATAAATCTGGCAGGGCAGAATAGTATTTTTCAATCAGTGCAGACAGTGGTTCCAACTGTGCGGTTGTGTCGCTGGACATTTTTATCAGGTTTTCAGATTGTGCCGATAACTGTGTATGTGCTGTATTCATTGTTATCAGTGTTTCGCGCACACCGGCAGCCATCGCCTTGACTGATTCAGAAAATGCGTTTGCGGCGGTCTTGGTGTTTTCCAGTGTTGTATTTGCAACCCCAGATACAGTCTTTAATTCTGCGACAACGCCGGTTGCGTATTCTTTGATTTCAGAATCGAATTTGTTGGTCAGACCGACCATTTCATTGGAAATTCCACGAACCGCCCCTTCGGTTGATGATGCAGATGCGATTAACGCCTCTACAATATCGGTCAGTTTTGCAGATTGTTTCTCAATAGATGTTTCGACCAGTCGTGTTTGACCTGCAACGACATTGGCAGTGTTTGTTAATGTGTTCATCTGACTGGTTAATTGCTTCTTGGATTGTTTTCCAAATGTTTCCAGGCGTTCCAAATAACTGTCCAGTTGTTTGTTGTTGCCTTTTAATGTTGTTTCATAATCTGTCGCAGCCGTTTTGATATTATTAAATCCATCTGCGGTTGTTTTGCCCAATTCGATTAGTTTGTTTTGCAATACATCTGATTCTGCTGTCAGATTTTTCATCTGGTCGGCATTAAAGTTAAATTCGTTTTGCAGATTTTCCGACAACGTTTTCCCGCTTTCCAGCCAAGAATCAATCTGTGATTGAATTTGTGCCGTATGTTGTGTTGTTTGTTCTGCCGTGTTGTTAATGTTGTTTAATAAGTCGTTGACAGTATTGCTAAATCTGTCTGTTGAATTTTCAACGTCTGTCCATGATTGTGATGCGACAATTTCGCCCAATCCTGTTACAGTATTGTCCAGACGACCAGACATTGTTGCGATTTTTTTAGTCGCTTCATCGGCCATGTTGACCAATTGTTCATTTTGCACAGTCAGTGCATTTTTTAATTCGTTCGCAGATTCAATTTGTGCGTTTAATGTATCGCGCATCGTTTGAAAACTTTGTTCGATTTTATTGATTTCATCTGCCAGTATTATGCTTAACACACGTGTTGCATCGGCGATTTTTGCGCGTTCTGGTTTTGTCATAATCATCAGCAAAGATTGCATAATTTTCTGTGTTTTTCTGGAAACAAAAAACAAAACAAACAACGTAATCAGTAACATGCCACTGATAACACCGCCAGCAATCAATAATACTTGTGTTAAATCCATCCTTTTCTCCCTAAAACAAAACGATTTTTATATATCTTGCAGTTCATTTGAATTTATACTAAAATCTTGACGATAAAGCAAGGGCAGAAATGGCAAAAAAGCATAAACTTTCACCAGAACAAGATATGGCGGCCAACCCATTGGAAAACGTATGGGTTCAGGCAAATGCCGGTACTGGAAAAACCAGTGTTTTGGTTCAACGTCTGTTGCGTATTTTGTTTCGAACGCCCGATTGTGGGACCAGTGGTATTTTATGTCTGACTTATACCAAGGCAGGCGCCGGTGAAATGCGAAATCGTATATTAAAGGCACTGCGTGAATGGGTAATGCTGTCTGATTCTGAATTGGCGGATATGTTGGACGGTATTGCGATAAACAAGCCTGTGACAAATGATGATATCCTGCATGCTCGTGAAATATTTTTTACATATATCGATAATCCAGATATATTGAAAATCAAAACAATTCACGGCTTTTGTGAAGAAATTTTACACCGTTTCCCATTAGAAGCAGGGGTATCCCCAACCTGGTCGCTGATTTCTGGGGCGCCACAACGGGTATTGCTGCAAGATACATTTCAATCAATAATAAATACGCCCACAGATGATAATCGTGTTTATACGGCGTTTGCGCATTTGGTCGGACGTATATCAGAAACGTATGTCGAAGATTTATTAAGTATTTTAAGTGAACAATATAAACTATTTTTTCAAGTTTCTGATACAGAAAAATATCGCAAATACTTTATTGATACGATTGGAAAATTTTTAAATGTTGAACATCCTGTTTTGTATAGTTTTGATTCTGTAAAACTGCAAAATATCATTATAAACGCAGGTACAGAACAAAATAGTCGAAAAACACCGGCAAAAACACTTGATGAATTGATTAGTGTTACAAAACAGTTTATTGAAAAAACGATAGATTTTGATGAATACAAAAAGATTTATCTGACTGCTGATGGAAAACCAAAGAAATTCGCATCTGAACGTGATTATTTAATTGCCGAACAAAATGATGTGTTTGCAACAAATCAATATAATATAAACAAGATGATTTTTGATGATACGGTTGCCTTGTTTGATTTGTCTGCGGCATTTGCAAATGCGTATAAATCTGCAAAACGTGACAAGAATTTGCTGGATTTTGAAGATTTGATTCTGTACACACGTAAATTGTTTTCAAATTCAGAAACAATGGGTTGGGTTTTATCACAGTTGGATTTGTCTTTGTCACACATTTTAGTTGACGAGGCCCAAGATACATCCCCATTACAGTGGGATATATTGCGTTTATTGTCTGGTGACTTTTTTTCAGACGGTGATACAACACAAATGCCACATTCTATGTTCGTTGTAGGCGACACAAAACAGTCGATATATGGTTTTCAAGGCGCAGATCCTGCGGCATTTGCGGACAGTCGTGAAACAATATCAAAACAAATTAAAAATAATCTGCGTGTTATTCGTGAAATCCCGTTGGTACAGAGTTTTCGATCAACTGCGCCAATTTTGCATACTGTGGACAGGTTTTTTGCCGATGAAACAGTGATTGGTATCAGTAATTTTAATAACAATCCGCATAAATGTTTTCGTATAAATGATACGGGGTTGGTTGAATTACATCGATTGGTGTCCAAAAAAGAATCTGATACAGACAGGACTGAATATTTAAAACAAATCGCATGTAAAATAAAATCAGTTATTGATTCCGGAAAATATTCAGCAGGGGATATAATGGTCTTGGTACAACAAAGAAATCAATTTGTTGCCCCGTTGGTATCAGAATTAAAGCGGTTAAATATACCTGTTGCCGGCAGTGACAGAATTGTTTTACCAGATTTTCCGATGGTGCGTGACCTGTTAAACTTGGTTAGATGGTGTCTAAACCCGGCAGATGATTATAGTTTATGCTGTGTGTTAAAAAGTCCAATTTTCAGATTGAAAGAACAAGATATTTTTAAATTGTGTCAGATAAAAAATGATACAAATTTATCACGTATTCGTGACGATAAAAACGCGATTTTAATGACTGTTTTCGATGTTCTAGAAACAACGTTTCCAGATATACATGCGCGCTTGTCTGATATAAAAACGCAATCAGAATACATGGCGCCGTACACGTTCTTTTCGTATGTTTTGAATAATAATGATGTGCGATATAACTTTATTTCGGCCTTTGGCAATCAGGTTGTTGATCCAATGGAAGAATTTATGACAATATGTTTGTCGTATGAACGTACGCAGCCCGGCACACTCTATCATTTTATTAAATGGTTTATTACTGGTGGCAGCGAAGTAACCCGTGACATGGATGCGTCCAGTGGTGTACGCATTGTAACAGTTCATGGCAGCAAGGGGTTAGAATCGCCGGTTGTGTTCTTGATTGATACAATACATATGCCAAAATCTGATAAAATTGTTACGATTGCGTCTGGCGATATGCCTGTGTGGCTGTGGGTTCCACGTGGTGAAGGCAGTCAGTGCTATATCGATGCTGCGCAACAACAATCTGACATACAAATGGCGGAATATTATCGCTTGTTATATGTTGCGATGACACGTGCCAAGGATGAATTGTATATTCATGGCTTTACGCCAGATAAAAATCCGCCTGCAAATGCGTGGCATACACAATTGTGGCGTGTTTTGGCGGGTGATACAAATGCAGAATACATCAGGATTACAAATGACGACATTAAATGATATTTTAGATATGCGTAATCGTGCAAAATATGCGACAGATACAGGTACAAAAATGCATAAGAAACTGCAACATGTTGTTATTGATAATGGTATAGAGCAGGGTGATGCAACCCTGATATCCCAGATAAAAAATAATCCAGAAATATTACGTTTCTTTAATCGTGCGGCTAAAACAGAAGTGCCACTGGCGGGTGTTGTGTCTGGAAAATTTGTCAGCCGCAGAATTGACCGGCTGTGCATTGATGATAAGCATAAGCATATTGATATCATTGATTATAAAACAGACGTGAATCGTGATGCGTTTTATGCGTTATACGTGGCCCAGGTTCGTGAATATGTGATGTTGCTGGGGATGATATATCCAGAATATAAAATTGATGCCTACATACTGTGGACACATGATTTTTCACTGGAAAAGATAGGTTTGAAATAGGTATAATCCACACATGTTAATAAATTTAAATATTTCAAATATTGTTTTAATTGAAAAGTTGAACCTTGAATTCGGCGGTGGGCTTAATATCTTGACCGGTGAAACGGGCGCAGGTAAAAGTATATTGTTGGATGCGTTATCGCTGGCATTGGGTGCACGTTCTGATACAGGTTTAATTCGACATGGTTGTGAAATGGCATCTGTGTCTGCATCGTTTGATGTTGTGCCAGAATCTGTAAAATCAACATTGGATGAATTTGATATTGATTATAATGATGGTTTAATATTGCGCAGAACATTATCAAATGATGGTAAAAGTCGTGCATGGATAAACGATATTCCGGTGTCTGTAAAAACATTAAAACAGGTGGGGGATAGCCTGGTTGAAATTCATGGACAATTTGCAAATCATGCGCTGCTAAATCAATCGACACACCGTGCAACACTTGATTTGTTTGCGCAAAATAATATAAATAATTTCAATCAGTTGTTGGATGATGTTAAAGTGTTATATAAACGATATTCTGATGCAAAAAAACGTCTGTCAGAATTACAAGAAATGTTGGAGCGCAGTGCAAATGAACGTGATTTTCTGGAACATAATGTTTCAGAGTTACGTGGTTTAAATCCGCAAATTGGTGAAGAAGAAGATTTAAGTTCTAAACGTGCAATCGTTATGAACGCAGAAAAAAATACAGCGATATTAAACGATGCGTTGGGCGCATTAAATCCACATGGAAATTCATTGGAATCACAGTTGTTTTCGGTTGCACATATTTTGGAAAGAATCAAGGGTGATGAAAACCCATATCAAGCACAAATAGACAGGTTGTATGAATTGGCTGAATCTGTGGCACAAATCTCGCAATCGTTGGAACCGGAATCAACAGATGTTGACAGTATTGATGCAATCGAAGAACGATTGTTTGCAATTCGTGCGGCCGCACGCAAACATCGTGTGTCTGCGGATGAATTACCAGCAAAATTGGAACAAATGGCACATCAGTTGGAAACAATTGATAATTCAGATGCAGAATTGCATAAATTGCAGTCACAGGTTTCGACATATTTATCTGAATTTAACAGTGCATCTAATTTGTTACGTAATGCACGGCACAGTGCTGCGAATATGTTACGAACACAACTGTTGGCAGAATTGCCTGATTTAAAACTGGGGTCGGCTGATTTTGATATTGAATTTTCAGATACGCCTGCATCGTCACACGGTACAGACGATATCACATTTATGATAAAAACAAATCCAGGTTCGCCATTTGCGCCATTACATCGTGCGGCATCTGGGGGCGAATTGGCACGTTTGATGTTGGCAATGCGTGTTGTGTTGGCTGGCGCAAACGATATGCATACATTTGTCTTTGACGAAGTTGATACGGGTATCAGTGGCGCAACAGCATCAGCGGTTGGCAGTCGTCTGAACCGTTTGGCGGCGGCAAATCAGGCGTTGGTTATTACGCATTCTGCCCAGGTTGCAGGATTTGCAGACAAACACTTTAAGATTTCAAAATCAGTTACAAATGATAAGACAATAACGTCTGTGCATGAAATGTCGGACGAAGACAGACTGAACGAGGTTGCACGTATAATCAGTGGCGATAAAATAACCCCAGAATCAATTACAATGGCCAAAACATTGATAAAGAATTAAAAAACGCCCAAACGGGCGGTTTTTATAATTGTTATCTTGTTCTTTCGTCCGCGATAATTTGTTTTATTTTGGTTAATTTGTTTATGTTTTTAATTTCTTTTACCAAAAATTCAGGACGAAAATCTAGTTCTTCAAGTTTATCAATTCTGTGCCATTTAAACAGATGTTTTTCGCCTTCTATACCTACAAAGATGCCTTCTTTTTTGAACAAAGGTGAATTTTTTGGTAATTCTACCAAATAAGAAAAGCCTAATTCGTGGTATGTTTGTTGATTAAGTTGAAAGAAATTTTCAATAATTATTTTTAATTTTCTTTTGCACTTTTTAATTCCCAGTTCTTCTTCTAATTCTCTGGCTATGGCAGAATCTGTGCTTTCCAACATCTCTGTTCTGCCACCTGGCAAAAGCCAGAAATTACGGTCTTTGATTTGATGGATTAAAACAAATTTTTTTGATTTGTCTAAGATAATAGCAGAAACGCGGAAGTTAAATTTATTGTTTCCGTCTTGGTAAGAAATCATCGCGCCGCTCCATATTATTAAATAGGTGAAGTTTTACTTTATTGTAATATATAAACAACCAAAGTAAATATAATTATTTAATGATTAGAGGAATATAACAGGTCTTCTG
Organism: Alphaproteobacteria bacterium; assembly: GCA_017937735.1. The sequence goes on from JAGBCZ010000044.1 coordinate 11,682, forward strand.
GTGTAGTAAAAAATCCTAAATTTTCAATAATTTCAGTCTGCATCACACTCCGCATTTAACAAGTTATATCCAGCTTGTACATGTTTATATTGGATTCATTGCAACAAATATGATAAAATCCCGAATATGAAAATTCGTAAAAATATTTTACTGTTTAAACTGTATTATTTTGTTCTGGCATTTATATATTGCAGATTTTTTAGCACCATCTTTTCATGTTCTGTCATAGACAGCAGGGCTGTTTGTTCATAGTTCTTTTGTTTAATCAAATCAACCAGTTCCATCAGCATACGCATTTCAGGCGTATATTTTGCTGGGTTTTCCCAGTGGATAATCGTTTCGCCCAAAACACGCATATCATAAATATTTTTATCAATATTTGTATGTGTATATCTAATAATTTCTTTGCCATGCACATCTTCAATAATATAATATTCCCGGCAAGCATCGTTTTTATCAACAGTTACTATTATGCCTTTGTTTTTCAAAATTTGTTTAAGTTCTTTAAAAATCAACGGGTTCATAGCGTATCTCTTTATCATTATAGACGATTATAAACAAACGCTATTGTTTGTCAAGAAATAACAAAGGCCTCAATGAATAGAAAAAGCTTTACTTAACCCGCTGCAAATTTTCAAAGAACTTTTGTTGTTCTTTATATTTTTTTATCATTAACCGATATACTTTGCAGGCGGCATTATTAGGCATTTTTTTGTCTGTTTTATATGCTGCACCCATTGCATAGCCAGGTATTTCGCATGTTATAACCACATCTTCTGTATGTGTATTCGGATATGACCTTATATGTTTGCGTACAGCCAACAAAACAACGCCATTATTGAAAATTTTATACGATTCAAAACCGCGCGATATATCTGCGCGAATATGCACATCGTTGCGATTCAATATTTCCACAAATTTGGCAAGGCAGTCTGTTTTATTTGTCATAATTTAAATATCCCATCTGCAAATTCAATCGATTTTGGTATGTTGCCATCAACGCTGCTGATGATGTTATTGTTTTCGTCACGAACGATGGCATACCCACGACTTAATACGCTTTTATAACTAAGCGAATTTAGCATTTGCCCAGCATGCGCCAGCGATTGGTTCAATGTCTGCATACGGTTGTGTAAAATATTTGGAAATGTCGCAACGTTATCCAGTTTTTGTCGTGCAGATACGATTTTTGTATTGATGATAATATTTAGTGTGCGCCCCAAATCATCCAGTCGTTGCGTATGTTCCATCAAGACCTGTTTTGGGCTTTTGATATTAACAGATTCAATGCGTTGCTTTGCATTTATCAGGCGTGTTGTAAAGTTGCCAGACAGTCTGACCCACATATTATCCAATTCTTGTAATAATGATATTTTTGTGGGGACAACTGCTTCGGCTGCGCCTGTTGGTGTTGGTGCACGATAATCTGCCGCAAAGTCAATCAACATCCAGTCTGGTTCGTGCCCGACACCTGATATCAGGGGGATTTTACTGGCTGCGGCCGCACGTACAACGATTTCTTCGGAAAAGGGCAATAAATCTTCCAGTGATCCGCCACCACGTGCAACGATGATTACATCAACGTTTTGCATGCGGTTAAAATATTCAATACCTGCGGCTACTTCGGCTGCGGCGGTTGCGCCTTGGACAGTTGCAGGATACAATAATACATGCACAGGAAAACGTTCACGCAATCTGTTTTGAATATCTTGAAATGCAGCGCCAGTTGGACTGGTAACAACACCGATTGTTTGTGGCAATTTTGGTAATGTTTTTTTGCGTGACTCGTCAAACAATCCTTCACGTGCCAGTTTTTGTTTACGCTCTTCCAGCATTTTTAGAATTGCGCCAACCCCTGCCATTTCAATTTCGCTGGCGATAATCTGATAATTGCTGCGGGCAGGGTACGTTGTAAAGCGGCCTGTTATAATCACTTCCAAACCGTCTTCCAGTTTAAAGTTTAATGGTGTGCCACGCCAAATAATAACAGAAATTGCCGCCCCAGAATCTTTGATTGTCATATAAATATGCCCAGATGTCGCACGTGTAATCTGTGACAATTCACCACGAATTTTTATGCGTGGAAATGCCGTCTCAACAACGTTTTTTAACAGTGCAGACGCATCTGTTACGCTGAAAATCATGTCATCTTTTACAAAAGGTTCTGGTTTTTGCATCATTTATTTCGATTTGTTGTCCATTAACAATTTTATAATATCAAGTCCAACAGATTTCGCAAATTTATGCGTTTCATCTTGTAAAGACAGATTATATGCAGCATGTTGCCCCAGATGATATGGCAATTTAAATCCATCGACTGTAAATTGGTCGTATGTGATGTCAAACACTTTACCTGTTGGAATATGTTGTAACCAATGGTGCCCCATACCGCCACTCCATTTGTTTGGATCAATGGCCATCAGTTGCCAATCGCGAAAATCCGTTGCGATTGCAAAAGTGATGCTGGCCACACGACAAAATCCAGCAGAATCATAACCTAAATCCCAAATTTTACTGTCTGGGGTTATGAATGTGGCTTTTTTAACTTCGTCTTTTGTAAATGCTTCACGGAATTTAAATACCAAGTCAGCCGCACGCTTGTGCTTTTCTGGTGACAGGTTTAATGCTTTTAGCTGTGCTAAAATATTTTTAGTTGCCTGTTCGTATAAAACTTTGTGTTCTGGTAATTTCATGACAGTAATTATACCATTAAAGTTTGTTTAAATCATTACAATTCTGTCAGTGGCCATCGTGGTCGTGGTGCAACAGGTTCTGTTACAATATTGCCGATACGCCAGTTTTCAATACCTGCCCATGCAATCATTGCGCCGTTATCTGTACACAGATTCATTGGTGGCGCAGCAAATGTCATATTGTATTTATGTGACATTTTTTCCATTGCAGAACGTATCGCAGAATTTTTCGCAACACCACCTGCAACCACCAGTGTTTTGGGTTTGGTGGATATAACACGTTCGTCTTTCATTGCGTTCGTCAATCTGTTTACAATACAGTCAACAACCGCTGCCTGAAAAGATGCACAGAAATCATTTATATATTCATCTGTCAGTGGTTGTGTCGCACGATCCAAGAACGTGCGTGCGGCTGTTTTGATGCCACTGAACGAAAAATCGCACCCTGGTTTGTCGCATAACGGACGTGGAAAATCAAATGCGTGTGGGTCGCCGTCTGCTGCACGTTTATCAACGATTGGCCCGCCAGGATAGCCCAGTCCTAACATTTTTGCAACCTTGTCGAACGCTTCGCCGGCGCTGTCGTCCAATGTTTGCCCGATTAGTTCGTATTTGCCAACGCCACGTACCAATAAAATCTGACAATGTCCACCAGATGCCAACATCAACAGATATGGAAATTCAACGGACGTATTTTTGTTTGTCCCATCTGCCAGTGTCGCACACAGACGTGGTACCAGTGCGTGTCCTTCAAGATGATTGACGGCAACCAGTGGTTTGTTTGCAGACTGTGCGATACCGGTTGCAGCCATCCAGCCAACCAAAACGCCACCAATTAAACCGGGGCCTGCTGTGGCGGCAATAACATCAATATCATCAATTGTTTTAGCGGCGTTTTTTAACGTTTGTTGTATAACGTCATCAATTGCCAAAATGTGCGCACGTGCCGCCAGTTCGGGAACAACCCCGCCATACTTTTGGTGTTCTGGAATTTGTGAATAGATAATGTGTGACAATATATTTCTGTCAGAATCGACAATCGCAGCACTTGTTTCATCGCACGATGATTCAATCCCCAAGCACAGGGTGGGGCGGTCACTGTGGATATTGCTGTTTAATTTACCCATATCTAAACGCATTAACTTATCATCACTCATTTTATTGCCACCAATGTAATTCCAATGTTATTTTTATTTTGTCTTTGCTGATTTATGTATTCATAGAAATCAACGTCAATGACCTGCTTGTGTACGCTGGATGCATGTCGTAAAACACCATTTGGTAACAATAATCCCATGTGTACAACTGCCAAGTCAGTACCAATCTTATCACGAATTTTTGGATTGTCAGTAATAAACAGTACAATTAACGTTTCTTTGTTTTGTATTTTACTGATGTTGTTATATGGCAAATATTCAATATGAACGGTTTCTGGCGCGTGTTCTGTATAGATATTGTGTGCGGTTTTAAACCAGTTTTTCTTGTCTATTGTAACCGTGCGCACATCTGTTGGACCGTATTGATGCGTGACATTTTGAACGATGTCAGCGTTATTTGTCAGCCAGTCAGATTCAATGAAATGATTTCGATTTAGAAAATCGATTTTACCATTTTTATATCTGATATGGTTCAGTTTTTGTATATCACCGTTGGCCAAAACTGTTTCAACAAACGTTGTGCAATCAAACGCATCAAATCGAATTAACGGGTCTGTATCTGGTAATTTTTCTTCGCCCAACGGTGAATTGATATATTGTGCGCCTAAAAAACGTTGTCCATCATAATGGATTTTGTCTGTGTGACATCCGGCCAACAAAAATATAACCAATAATGCAAGGCGCATATTTTATAAATTTTCTTTTAATTTTATACCGGTCTGACACAGTGATGCGGCATCCCGCACAGCCATTTCACCAGAATCAGGCAGTTGTGACATTTTAGTTATACACGCAACCAGCAAATCGATATTTGTGTCTGTCCCCACCAGTATTCGTGCAGCAGACATACGGTTTTCAACTGATGCGGCACGCCAATCTTTCAGTGAACCTGTTTCCAACACGTTGCTGCGTTTCGCAAAAAAGAAGGTTACTAGCACTAAAATTAAAACGCTGATACCGATAAATAGCTTTAAATATTTTTTTATAAAATCCATGTTTCTCTCCATAAAATTATTCGCACTTAACCAGCCATACGTCATAGTCTGGATGTTGTAACGGATTTTTCCCAGGGTCGTTTTTAGTCATCCAGCCCCCGAAAACCTGATTTTCGCCATCGAATATTTCGATAAATGCAAAATAGTCTTCGGCATCAAATGGGTCAGACTGTTTGCAGGTACGAATATCTATGTTTAATTTTTCGAATTTTACACCGTGCCCAACAGCGATATTTTGTTCAACAACTTTGCCGGCATCTTTGTTTAATATGCGTATAATGGCATTTGTTTTTTCGATATACGCAGACGCCACGCATGGCACGACAGACAACAGCAAAGATATAATAATTTTCTTCATGATATATATAATACATTTATGAATAAACGATGTCAAACACAAGAATTTATGGCAGAAAAAATCCCACCGAAGTGGGACTTTTATTATTTTGCACTTTTTTCTGCGCTTGTTGCGGACAAGTCTTCCACGATACGTGCTTTCTTGCCAGACAGACCACGCAAAAAGAACAACTTTGCACGGCGTACTTTACCGATACGAACCTTTTCAATCTTTTCGATTGCTGGGCTGTACAATGGGAACTTGCGTTCTACGCCAACGCCGTATGATTCACGGCGTACTGTAAAGGATGCATTATTACCCATGCCGCCATCACGTGCGATAACAACACCTTCGAAAACCTGAATACGGAATTTGTCACCGTCTTTAATTTTGACGTGAACCTTTAATGTATCCCCAGCCTTGAAGTTTGGGATTTTTTTGTCGCCCTGTAATTTTGCGATTTGGGCAGCTTCGATTTTTTTAATAATGCTCATTTTTCATTTTCCTTTATTAAATCCGGACGGCGTTCTTTGGTTATTGCGTCCGATTGTTGTTTCCGCCACCGTTCGATATTGCCATGGTGACCGGACAGCAGGACTTCTGGGACACTTTGTCCACGCCATACTGACGGACGGGTGTATAATGGCCATTCAAGCCCGCCGATTTCGAAACTTTCGTTTTGGGTGGTGTCATCACCGCCGTGAACCACATTATCTAACAGACGAACGCAACTGTCAACAAAAACTTGCGCTGCGATTTCGCCCCCAGACAGTATATAATCACCAATAGATAATTCCATTATATCATATTGTTCGATAACACGTTCATCGATACCTTCGTATCTGCCGCACAGCAGGGTGTATGTTGCATCCTGGTCAGATGTTAATTCGCGAACCAATTGCTGATTCAACACCTGGCCACGTGGTGAAAAGTATATGATTTTACCTTTGTTTTTTATTGAATCCAGCGCATCACCAAGTACATCTGGGCGCATAACCATCCCAGCGCCACCACCGAATTGTGTGTCATCAACACTGCCATAACTGTTTATGGCAAAATCACGAATATTGATTGTGTTATATGACCAAATGCCATGTTCCAACGCACGTCCAACCACGCCACCCGACAGGGTGCCTGGAAACATTTCTGGAAAAATGGTCAATATATTAAAATGCATTTTATCTTTGTTTTTCTGTGCAATTATAGCATGTTTTGCATGCGATTTCATAAAATTCTTGTGCGTTTTGTACGATTTTATCTGTTCCAACCAATAAATTACGTGTTCTTATCGTATGTTCTGTGGATTTTTCAAACGGTTCCCACATCACCATATCAGGATTTTGTTTAACCTGTTGTTGCAACGGACAGTTTGGGTTGCATTTATTGCAATCTATAAAGACAACGCCAACCGATTTTGTTACTTTTATAGACCGCATATTTATCTCCTTTATATTTATAGGTGTGTGTTATCGCATTCTATGACTTAATGCAAGTTGTTTAGTGTTAAACTTCCATTTACATCCTGACTCACACATATATCGCGCATACTGCAAAAACATCGGGCTAAGGGTGCGCCCCGTTACATTCACAGTCCCGTTTTTATGACTATAAGATATCATATCTTCACGAACTGTTGTTTTATTTCGCAACCAATGTCCCAATGCGCAATTTACATTATAATGTTCACATATTGCAATACTAGTTGTCAATTTATCATTTGCCACAATAATTCCTTATTATTTATCTTACTTTATTTTTTTGTGTTTTCTCGCATACAGGACCGGCAAACATCATATAATACAGAACGTAGCTCACTTATCGTCCTGTATGACAATTTCATACCTTCCAAAGCCTTTTCAACATCTGTCTTGGGGCATTTGGCTTCTTTGTTTTGCAGGCGTGGGCATCCAGACTCTGTCGGTTTGGCATCAGTAAACATATTATAACACCTTTACAGTTTTATTTTGCATATCAACTTCTGCACCAATAAAAGACACCATATTGCCGTTATCCAGTTCGATGATATCGCCGGCACCATAGTTTTGAAAACAATCAACAATACCAATTTTTTGCCCATTACGCACAACATCAAAACCGATTAGGTCGGCCTGATAATATTCGTTTTCTTTTAAATCGGGCAGGGCATCACGTTCAATATACAGTTCTGTGCCACGCAATGTTTCGGCATTGTTTCTGTCATCAACACCACGAATTTTTGCAATGATTACGGTTGAATTTGGAACAATGCGCACAAATTTAAAATCACCATCATTAAATTTGGAACTTTTGACATTTAACTTTTGAAAATCTGCGGGCGTATCAGTAAATGTTTGTACACGCACTTCACCACGAATGCCCTGTGGTGCAACAATTTTACCGACCAAGATTTTCTTATGTTCCGTCATTTTGTTTTTTGTGGTGGCATTTTGCCATAAATATAGCCTTTATTTTATTTTTTCTTTCTGTAATTTTTGTTTTATAAATTCAGCGTATCTGGCACAGTTTGTAACGTCATCACATTTATTCAACATTCTTAGACTTGTTACAAACACTAATTTAGTATGGTTGCCTTCCATAAAATCAACGGCTCTACGCCATTTTTCAAACCCTTCGGTCAGCTTTTTACATTCTAATCCGTCATAAGGACATTTTGCCATATTTTTACCTCTAGTTAAAGTGCAATTATCTGCACAGAAATAAATTCCTGTGCAGATAATTTGTTAAAAAGCAAAAATTATTCTGCAACTTCTGTTGCTGGTGCTTCTGCTGCTTCTTCGGCTGGGGCAGCGGCTTCTGCTTCGGCAGCGGCCTTTGCGGCGGCTTCTGCAGCAGCTTTTTCTTCTGCGATTTTTGCCAATTTATCAGCTTTGTCCTTGATTTTCATCTGTGTTTTTTCAGACTGCAAATGTTTCTTTGTCTGAACAGGAATTGCTTTCTTTGCAACCAGTCCAGCATTTGCCAAGAATTTATAAACACGATCAGATGGCTGTGCACCTTTTGCCAACCATGCTTTTACTTCATCAATTTTCAAGATAACACGCTTGTCGCTATCTTTTGCCTGCATTGGGTCGTATTTACCAACAGTGTCCAAAACGTTACCAGAATTACGTGCGTTGCGTGAATCTGTCACAACAATGTGATAGTATGGACGTTTTTTTGCACCATAACGTGCCAAACGAATAACAGTTGCCATATTTTTTGCTCCTTATATTTTATTAACTGTTTAAACCACAAAGAAAACACACCAAACACATCATCAAGAGCGAACACTCGCCGGTTGATGTACCACACGCATACTGCGAACTGGTTTTATAATGATGGCAATCTTTGGGATTTGCGTGACAATTATTAACTAAAAATAAAGAAAAGTCAATATTTTTATGTGCGTCCACAAACAGAACCGCTATCGTATTCCAGCATTTGTATAAATTCACTGATAGACATTGTTGGCTTACAAAAGTCTGTTTCGCAAATTTGTACAATACCATCATACAATTCTTTACTTAATTCTGATGAATTTATACTATCGTTTGATGTCATTTTATCCAACGTTGCAACCAGTTTGTCGACCTTGGTTGCTTTGGAATAATTTGCCCTGGCTTGTGTTGCAAAACTGCGCAGTGCGTTAATAGTTCTGCTTTCTGTTGTTAAGATATCATCAACGTTCTTTAACCAACGACTTAAATTAGAAATCGTTTTCGTTGTTCGTAATGCGTTTGCGGCTTGTGTTAATTTTGCCGATGTCTGTACAGCACTTAATCCGCCACTTAAAGATACGATTGCGCCGGTTGCAGCCAAAACGTTGCCAGCGGTTGCCATGCGTGTCAATGAATTGCTTTCTGTCACTGTTTGTCCCCGCATACAAAACGGTAATAAAGTACCCTTTAACGCTTCGGATAATTTGTCGATAATTAACGACATGCCTGTGACACGTTGTGCATCCAAATGACCTTCATACAGGGCAACCTTGGTAATGAAATTAGTTACATTGTTGTATGCACATATTCGGCAACTTGGCAGTGACAGTCTGTTGTCAGAACAATATTCCATCCAACAGTTGCTGGCATTGTACATCACATCGGTATAATATGTATTCATATCGGCAATGGCAGATTTTGCTATCTTGCCACCAATAACACTGGCAGCGGTTGCAGATAATACAACAACCAACGTTGCGCCACCCGTTGGAATTGCGGCTGCAACCCCGGCGATTATTAGTGCTGTATTTGCGACTGCACCCAATGTTTGTTTGCGTTGTTTTTGTTCTTGTGCATCAACCAAAACGCATCCCCCTTGGGACATATCCCATTTTGTTTTGATGTTTTCTCGTTGTGCTAAATCGCTGCACATTTGTTCTGTCATGCCCAAGCATGTTTCGCCATCAGAACTGCCACCGCTGGCATTACAGGTCAAGCCTGCACGGCCCGCACGTGCTTCGTTTTCTGACAGTTCATGTAAATCATCAAACAGAAAATCAACGGCCTGGGCGTGGTTGTCGCCAAATGATTTGACATAGCAACGGATAATATCGTCATTCCCGTATTTGTAAAAACTTTTATTACATCTAAACGATTCCAACGCCAATCCATGCGCAGACAGCATTACCATTGAATACTGTTCTAACAATTCAGGCACTTCGGTGGTCAGCCTAATTTGAGTATTGCTGAATACATCTCCGTTAATAATCGTTTCGCCATGGGCGTTTTTATAAACCGACAGTGATTTTAATATTGGGAAACGGTATTCGCATCCAGTTGATGTGCAACTAGATACAGAATAACCAAATCGGGATAAATATTTATTACTGCACTGTGGACTGGAAATGCCGATACAAAGGTCTTTGTTTTTATTGTTGTATTCGCCACCGCATTTATCACAAACATATGCCCCGATGGATTGTTGTATATCTGCGCCCAGACTTTCATATAAATCGTCAAATCTGAATTCGTATTTTGCGCCAGTGTGCTGTGACGTACAACTTATATAGTCATCATTGTTTGATTTACGTGCATCTATTTCACAATCTAATGTATTGTCGCCAGTATAAATCTTGGCCAGTTCTGCACCTTGTAATTGTTGAACGTTAATATTGTGTCCTGCGCCAGTAATAATGTTTTTAACGAATGCTTCCACACATGTGCCATTTTTTGTATCACATGAATCTTCGTATTCAATCGTGTTGGCAGATACATTTTGCGTAAATACTGCAAGTGTTATTGAACAAAGCATAAAAAATAGTCGTTTGGCTAGTTGCATAATATATGTCCTTGCAGTTGTTTTAGGTCATCAAAACTTGATAGATATTCCATGTCTTTTATAGCCGCTTTATCTGCATCAGAAAAATCATCTGTTCCGTCTTCGATTTTTAACTTTGCATCCAATATTGCGGCGTTACAATTATCCAGCGCTTCGTTCAACAAATCACGTACATCTGCGTTAATCTTTTTTGCTTCTTTTGCAATAATGCCACGTTTTGCAGAATTGAATGTCAGATTGGCAAGTAAACTGCCCACTGCACCCACCGCTGCAACTGTGGCGCCAGTTTTTATTTTTTCTTGTGTTTTTTGTTTTTGTTCTTCCCATTCTGTGGCATCCGCACTGTTTGTGTCTGTTAATGCACGGGCCACAGATGTATACACACCATCAACTGTATCCAAACCTTCGTCATCATATAAACCAGAATTTGCCTTGTCTATGATTTGTTCGCTTTCAATGCCTGGGGCGATACCCAATGCCTGTTTGCGCAATTTTAAATCAGCGGCCAGTTGTGTGTATTCGCCAACCAACGCCATCAGTTCATTGCCACCGGGCAATTCAACGTCTGTTGTGCCACCAGCAACCTGATTATCCCCATATTGACATGTAAAAGTTGCCAAATATGCACGCATGGCTTGTTCTGCATCTTGGTCTGCTTGTTGTTCCGCCAGTCCAGATGCCAACTGCATCCCGCCAATCCCCGTTGCGCCAATACCTAATGCGCCAATGGTACGGTTGGCCAATGATTTTTCTGCATCTTGTGCGTTTTGCAGTTCTTGTTTTTTCTTATCTATCTCTTGTTGGTTGTTTTCTTCTTGTGCATCATCTAATTTTTGAACCATATCTTGCAATTTTTTGTAAATTGTACGTCTTTCTGCATCTTTTGATTCTGCCCAGTTTATGTTTTCCAGTAATGCTTTTAGTTGTTTTGTGTCGTTAATTACAACGATAGAATCGTCCCCGTTATCCAGTTCTTTTAATTGCTCTGATGCATATAAATATTCGGAATAATCGTCTGTATCGGCATTTGCATAACAGCCGGTGCCAATAAAACAGGCACACAAACATACGAACAAGAATTTGTGTATTGTGTATAACATCTCTCTGATAATAAATTATAGCAAAAACAGATTGTTTTATACAAGACTAAAATATTCATAGACATTTGAAAATGATTTATATAAAATACGAAACACTGCGGGCGTGGTATAATGGCAGCACGTCAGCTTCCCAAGCTGAAGACGAGGGTTCGATTCCCTTCGCCCGCACCAAAAATACAGCCGACCCTTGTGGTCGGATTTATTTTTGGCCTGTGGCGTTGGAAGAGAACCCGACAAAAGGGTTCGGAACGCAGCGTCAGCGAAGTGAAAGGGGCCCAACAAAATCACCAAGAACGCAGAGATTGGCATGATTTTGTATGGGAATTATACATTCCCTTCGCCCGCACCAAGATTGAAGTATTGTGTGTTTGAATCAGGTATCCTTATGACGCACACATCAATTCGTTGCTAACAACTTATCTAATCTTTGTCATCAATTCTTTTACAATATCAAACATGGGACGGTCATTAACAGGTGTGCTGTATTTATAATTTAATATCGCATTATGTTTATTATCGATTTCCAAACAATGACCATCTGTTATGTGGGGGCGACCATTCGGAACAACTTGTCCCAGATTATTTTTTGCGGCACGCCCAATTTTGTTAATATGCGCCCCTAAATCATAATATACAGATACGCCACGTACATACGGTACCCACAGTGCTAAACTGCCATCATCACGAATATCAACATCCAAACCAGTGGCACGCAATTCGTCTATAAGGCGCATAAATGTTGCATAAGATTTTGTATCATTTAAACCAACCAAAGAAATACGTACCGCCGGGGCCAAATAGTCACTGCGAACAACGTCATTTAAAATACGAACAACTGCATTGTTGTTATTATGAAATGCATCGACAGAAATATCCA
>JAGBCZ010000045.1 GCA_017937735.1 Alphaproteobacteria bacterium
CATAAGATTCAATAAAATTTTATCAAGATTTACAATAAATTAAAAGCAAAAAACATAACTATGCCATTACTCATCCAGCGCCAAAATAAAAATCCCCAGTTTGTTTGCCTGCTTTATTACGGCATCTTTATTCACAACAAAACACGTCTTGGTATTTACGACAATTCCATTTAAATGGGCCGCCGCCACAGCATTTACCGTATCAACACCAATCGCAGGAATATCAATACGCAAATCCTGGCCTGGTTTTGTCATCTTGGCAAACACACCACTTGATTTTCTTTTTTTTGCACGCATTGCAACCACACGTTCCAGCATCTTTGCGGTACCTTCGGCTGCCTCTACTGCGATGACCTGTTTATCAACAACGACAGATGCCCCAATGTCTTCACGACCAATTGTGTGCGACACCTGTATTGCACGTTCAATATTCTTCTTGTCTGCCGCACTTGGCTTTGCACGTGTTTTAACCCCAGCAACCTCAAACGCCAATTCTGGTGCCAAATCTTGGGCGGCAACAACCTCTAGCCCCTGTTTTTCCATAATTTTATTTATCGCAATCGCCATTGAATCATACCCCCGTTGATATTTTAAAAACGTCAGTAATGCACGCAACGTCCATAAATCAGGACGCAAATCAGATAAATCAGGATGCCCCAGTGAACCCACAAACGTAACCTTGGATATTCCCAGACGTTTTGCCGCACGAATTGCACGTCCCCCGCCCCCCAAGCGAATTACCATATCAGGATTCAAACGTTCATCATAAAAATTCTTTAAACCGATAACAAAAACGTCCCAACCTGCCCGCTTTAACGCATCACGTGTTAAAAAAGGCAAATCGTATGCCCCCGCTACCAGTGCAATTTTCTTATTTGAATTTTTCTGTTTCATACCTGTATGGTACGAATAAATCAGACTGGAATCAAGTTACATTTTATGATAAAATACACGTAAATATAAATCTGTAAAAACCGAGAAATCATGAAAAAAATATCTTACTTTGCAATACTTGGAATTTTATGCAGCATTATGCATGCAAACGCATCAAATTATACAAACAAAAAATTTAAGGGCGAAATTTCCACAGGTTTAGACATACATGTGGCACCAATACTGGCAGAAAAGCCCCAGGTGGCAGATAGCGAACTGGGATTTGCTGTGTACGAATATCAAAATGCCGGGGTTGATGAAAATTATCGTGTATTTACACCGACATCAATGTATGTACGTATGGGCGGGGGCTTGAATCTGAATTTTGCAACTGATAGCGCTGATTATTTTGGCACAAATCATAAGACCCGAAACAGTTATACAACACAGTTGGGACTGGGATGGAACCTATCATCGTATGTTCGTACAGAAATAGACTTTCAAACAACAACATTGAAATTCCAAGACCTATCAGATGTTCGTGCAACATATAATACGGTTGGCGGAATGTTATATTTTGATTTGGCACGCAGATATGTACTATCTGGCGACATTACACACCGCAGAACATTTGTACCATTTTTTGGACTGGGGGCTGCAGTTGGCAAATATGAATTCCAAGGTACTGATGGCGCAGACGGCATGGTAATCGCCGCCCCACGTGCAACGTTTGGATTTAATATAATGTTAAGTGACCTGATTGGCATTGATATCGCATATCAATATCAGCTGATGATTGGTAACGGATTTGGATGGGACGCATCAAATGGCGGTGCCAACAGTATCAGCAATGTAATGGCAACAATACGTGCAAATTTCTAAAAAGGAAATATAAAGATGAGAACTAAATTATTATTCACCTTGTTATGTGTATTAGTACCTGCAATATCAAACGCAGAAATCATATATCGTGTTGAACAAATTGATATGCCACAAACAGAACCTGTTTCAAGCAATAACAGACATGCCCTATCCAATATTTATTACATTGGTGCATCATATAACTATACAATGTGGCAAGATTATACAACTGATACAAATGTATATCTGGATGGCAAAAACACATCTTCATTTGATATTGTCGCCGGCCTGCGACTGTATGACACATTTAGAATAGAAGCTAATTATATAAACGCAAACGCAAAATGGAACGCATTATCATTTGATTCGCATATTGCAACAATGAATTTTATATGGGATGCCAGAATCGACAGTGTATATCGTATGTTTAACACACAAATGCTGGTACCATACGTTGGATTCGGTGCAGGCGCCGCATGGAACAGCGCTAACAACGGAAACGACATGGCACATGACACATCTGCTGTTGCAGTTGCCATGGCAGGAATCGGTATAGAATTCAACAACATATTTGCACTAGATTTTGGATATAAATACATATATATGTTTGATGCAGACAACACTGTTGTACCTGATTTCGCACCAACCGCACATCAGTTCCGTGCCGGCGCACGTATACATTTTTAAGGCAAAGCAAATATGGAAAAATGTCCGTTCTTTGGTAAATGTGGTGGTTGCAAGTATGATTTTACATCACCAGAATACCAACAGCAGAAAATTACATCTTTACCAAACATAACACCAACAGACAGCCCAATATGGATTCCATCTGGCACACGGCGCCGTGCAGATTTTTGCTTTGCCCCAAATCAATTCGGATTTTACGAAACGAAAAGTAAAAACATTGTAAATATTGAACACTGCCCCAACCTGACAGACGGTATAAATAAAATATTACCATTGATGCACAAAATACCATGGTGTGGAACTGGCGCATGCTTGATAACAGAATGTGACAACGGCATTGATATTGCAATCACATCATCTGTTCCATATTTTACCCCTGATTTTCGTGCGGCTGCATTACAGTTGCCTGCAATTCGTATAACTTGGAACGATAAGATTATCAAACAAACACAACAACCAACCGTTACGTTTGGCGAACACACAGTCCAATATCCA
>JAGBCZ010000006.1 GCA_017937735.1 Alphaproteobacteria bacterium
ATGGGACTTGTATGCAGACGCACAATTGGGCGGCATCAGTGAAATGTCTGGTGCATATACTGCCACAGGTTTTGATTATGATAACTATTCAAACGGCCGTTGGGGTTTCCATGTTGGAACACAATTTGGTAAACAGTTTGAAAAATTCAGCGTTGCAGCATTTGCAGAAGTTCTGCGTACATTCGGCAACGACAACAACAGTATTGATATTTCGTCAATGGCTGCATTGGCTAACGCAAGTGCATCGTCTCATGCGGGTGGCATGCCAATCACTATGTTGCCAGATGAAATATCTGTTGATTTGAAATCTACAACCGAGGTTAACGCCGGCTTAAAAGCATTCTATCAAATGGACGACAAATGGTCATTTGGTGCATCATTTACATATAAACACCATGCAGACAATGGTGTAGAAGGTTTGGCAACAGATTTGGGTGCTATTAATACAGGTAATCCAACAATGGATGCTGGGTTGACAATGGCAGGCGCACAAGATAAAGCTGTCGCTTATCTGATGTCGATTGTTGAAGATATGAACGATGGATTCGATGAATATATATTGGGTCTGTCGGCGGCATATCAGATGACTGAAACAACACAGGTTGCTGTATATGGTGAATATACATTCGACACTGCGCATGATCAGTCACAAAATGGCACAGATGTCAAGGCTGAATTGGGTGTTCGTTTGAACGTTCAGTTCTAAATTGAATAAAAATAACTTATATTGGACAAATTCCCGCCACGCCGGCGGGATTTTTTTACTTGTGTCTTGCGTGGGGGACGAAAAAATGATATAATAAGGCAAAGGAATAATGGGAAAGGCATGATAAAATCAAAGTTTTCTGCCGTTTTGACAGGTGTTTTGCTGTCGCTGCCATGGGCGGCCGGTGCGGCATATCCAGTATATCAAAATTATCAGGGTGGCATGGCACGTCCGCAACAGATGGGGTATATGCCGACTGCGAATAATCGCATGATGCCACAAAATGTTAATTACAATGCCTATGCGCAACAGGTTCAGTCTGGTGTTATGTATCCACAATATGCAAATAATATGGTTGCGGCCCAGCCTACACGTATAACAGGTTCTTTGCCACGTGTTGGATCCAGTCAGACAACTGCGGGACGTCAATATTATCAGCCGGCCGATTATGATCGCTTGGCCGACAGTGGGCTGTACGTTGGTTTGTCTGTTGCGTATAATGCATCAATGATGGGTGGTATGGATGCTGATTATACCGGCGAAGAAGATGCGTACACTGTCCCAGGGGCATTTGAACGTGCTGATTTTATATCTGATACGGTTATCCCATTACAGGTTTCTGTTGGTGCGGCAATCAATAACGATGTTCGTATTGACTTTTCGTATTTGCGTTATTCTGGAATGTCGTATCCAAAAACTGTTAATACATCTGACGGCGCCGGCGGCATGATAGAGGCACAGGTTGACGGTGGTGCAATTACTGCAAATGCCACGATGTTAAATGTTTATTATAATATCGACTCGTTCACGGGGTATTTGGCGGGCGGTTCGTTGCGTCCGTATGTTGGTGCCGGTGTCGGTATTTCGCTGAACACAATTGCGGACTATGCGGTATATGATAATACGTTCTATTCGGTTATGGATCCGCTGTATGCTGGTGCGGGTCAGTTGACAGGTATTTCTGATATTGTTGCGTATCATAATGGTGGTACAACCGAAGAATTGGCATTTATGTTGGAAGGTGGTGTAACAACAGAATTACAGGGTGGATTAAAATTAGATATGTTTGTCCGCTATGCGAATCTGGGCCAGGTTAAAAATTCTGGCAGCATTGTTCTGTCACAGGTCGAATGGTTGGGTGATGGTGCCGGGTCCGAGTATGAGGCCCCATACGACAGTGTTTTTCATTATACAAACTGGTATGAAAGTGGTCGCTTGGGACTGGTTGACGTTGGTATCAGATTAAGATTACAGTTCTAGATATCACAACAGTTGTATTTGGTAAGAGAGAGAATATGAAATACAATCGTTTAAGTTTTTTATCTGTTTTGATTGCGATGGGTGTAATGCCAAATGTGGCAGATGCTGCGATACGTGTGGGAAATCTGTCACGCAGTAATGCCCAAGGGTACCAGCAGGTTAACGCCCAGCGTTATCAACAACAACAGCCAACAGTTACAGAACAAGCGCCTGTTGAATTGCCTATAAATGTCACAAACCAACAGTTGGCCAATCAAATAATTTCTGGTGATGCAAATGCTGCTGTCACGGTTGAACAATTGGACAGATGTAAAATGATTTACCCAAACGGTACATTTGAATGGGCCCGCCCAACAATCGGTATGGGGGCAGGTGGCGCACCAACATGTACATCTGTGGTTGAATTGCGTGTCTTGGGCCAGGCTGAAAATGGTGGTGATTTGGTCGTTGCACGTGCAAATTTGGCGGCTGGTGACAGTTTTGAATGTAATATTTCTAACTTTCCAAACGGAACACTATTAGCAGATGCAGAAAATGTTATCTTTCCTGCGGACACACAACCAACGGTCGAAGATGTTAAAAAGATAATGGACGAAGAACAAAAACAAAACGCCGTTATCAAGATTATTGGTGGTGCCGTATTGGGTGGCCTGGGGGGTAATGTTGCCGGCAAGAACGAAGTTGGCAAAGATGGCCTGTTGGGTGGTGGCAAAGATAAAATAACCAGCACTGTTGTTGGTGCTGTTGGTGGCGCAGGTTTAATGGCGGCCAGCACATACAGCGGCAAGGTTGCCGGTGATATGATTATGTCTGCGGGTGTAAATGCGGCGGCTGGTGCGGTTATGGGAAATATGGTTGCGGATGGCGATTCAATAATGCGTATTGAAAAATGTACGGTTGATGGTACTGAAACAACATGTCTGTGGGGATATTTGGAGCAGACCAGTAATGTTGAAAATGGGGCAGAAGTATACACGTCCACAACAAATCCAAACTATGATTTCAAGATTTGCCCATCAGATAAAACTTGTTACAATGCAACATTAACGGGCGGCCACGTTGCAGATTATAATTATGGTTCCGCAGACAAAAGCGCTATGTCGTTCAATGATATCAGGGCCAAGGATCCGACCTTTGGAACTGCGACAAAATATTGTCTGCAAAAAGATGGTACAATGAAAAAATTGAATGAATCTAATTGTGCAGACGATGCGTTAACATTTATTAAAGTCGAAGGTGCAAAAAAACTGGAAAAACGTATTCAGGCGATGCTTGTTGGTGTTGAAGAACCAAGTTTTGGATATAAATCTTCTGACGAAGATAAAGTAAAAGAATTATATGCCGCCAATCAAATTGTTGGACGTATCAGTAATGGCGAAGCAACCACGTTACCTGAGACAGAAACAGCATTGTCCCAGGCAGAATTAATCGAGAAATTTAAACCGATGTATCGTGATGCATCTGATGGTGGAATTATCGATATGTCAAACAAGGCCAGATTAAAAGGTACCCTGACGGGTGCTGGGATTGGTGGTGGTGTTGGTGCATTTACTGCATATCAGGGTGCGCAAAGTGAAATTGATGAACGTTGGGTGGCGGCGGTTCGTGAATACAAGGATTCGTTGCAAAAATTCTATTGCGGTACTGGTACACGGTTCTTGTCGTTCTATAATGATATAGCGGTTATTCCACAACAGAATTAAAAAAATATCCCAATTTTATTGGGATATTTTATGCTTTATTTCACGGATACGTGCCAATATTTCCTTTAAATCAGCATCAGATGTTGTCGCCGCAGATTTGCTTTTTATTTCATCTGCCATAACAATACATAACGTTGCCAACAGTGAATTTTCAGGCAATGGTCCAATTTTATCCAGTATTTGACGTGCGCGTGCATCAACCATACGCCCCAGTTCAATCAGACGCATTTCCTGGCCGTCTTCACAGCCCATTTGATAATTTTTATTCACAATTGGAATTGATACAACACTCATTTCTTCAACTTTTGTAATATATTTATCGATTTATCAATCATTTCTGTGGCACGTGCGTTTTTATCACGCAGATTTTTTACCTGTTCGGTCAGAATTGCCACCTCTAAATCAGTTTGTTGTGTGGCATGTATCGCAGTTCCACGCAAGCGTGCAGCCGCTTCTTCTAAACTGGCCAATTCATTAAAAATTTGTTCTTTTAAATCAGACATATTTGCATTTTAAGACATTTTTTATATGCGTTCAACCCTAAAATGTGATATAATATTCAGCATAATTGTGGGGGATTGATTTATGAAAACAAAAATAATTTATATTTCTGGTAATGAAACATTTGAAATGACACAAATTCGTGCTGCGTTTGAAGAAGTCAGGGAAACACTCGGCTTGGATAAAGATACAATTTTGTTTGGTGTTCCTGTTGATTGTGATTCTGCACTGGAAGATATAAAAACATCAGAAAATACTGTATCAGATAACGTTATATCAATTGACACAACCCCAGAAATTATAGATACCCCCATCGAAACAATTCCTGTTATAGAACCCGTCACAGATACCGCAGACGAACCGGCAGATACCACATCAGATGATATTGTGCCGATTTTATCTGTCTTGGCAACAAATGATGAACCTGTCGCAGAAACAATTCCTGTTGAAGATGTTGAAATTACAGTGGCGCAACCTGAAACAGAAATAATCGATGATGTGGAACCTGTTGCTGATGATGTTACGCCAGATACAGAAATAATTGAAGATGTTGAAACTGTTACTGTTGCAGAAATAGATGATACAGAAATTCCAGAAAACCCAATGGAAAAAACATTGGAAGAATTACTAGAATCTATGACCCCATTACGTGAAGATGTTATCCCCCAGGAATCAGATGAAGCGCCATCTGTAACAACCGAAGACGTATTATCCCCAGATGACACCGATGCAACATTGGCGCAACTGGCAACAGAATTTGTTCAAAACGAAGATAAAATCCCTGTTGCACCCAAGACAGAAACATCTGGTAAAATCGGTAAATTTAAAAACATTTTACCATTTAAAAAGGCCAAACGTGATGACAGCGGTATAATGGGTGATTTATTTGGGTGGGCCGGTGTTGCTGCCAATGACGAAGACTTTTCTATCCCTGGATTCTTTACCCAGGCCGCATCAAAAAAATAGTATATAATGAACGCAAATACGATAAAAAATATTTTAGAAAGTTCGGGATTCCATAATGTAAAAGTCGGTGTTGATTTTGTCACTATGGAAGATCCGTCTTGTGTAATTCGTGGTTTTGAAACATTTATCAATTATGCATGGGTTATTGTAACAGCCTTGACAGGAATATTATTATTTGGTTGGGCGTTATCTATGCTACGTGGCGCCAAGAATGATATATTTACAAATATGCGGTCACTGATATTGATATTCGGTGTTTTATCTGTTTCAAAGCCCGCAATGGAAATGATTTATGGTGGCGACTTGTTCGGTACGTGGTGCAAAACAATACGGGTTCCAACCGCAGAAATAAACAAATTATTGTCACTTAAAAAAAATTCGCCGGGGTACGAATATATGGATATATATGATTCAGGGGTTGATTATTCTGATGTACCGTTGCATGAAATTCCATATTCTGCTGCACCAATATCTGGGGCAGGGGAACCAATGGAAGTAAACGGTGTAACATCATATTGATTCATTGTTCTGTTCAGATTTATTTAACAGACCAGATGCCCGCATTGAATACATAATACCGCCTGCGATAACATAATGGTCGTACAGTTTCAAACCGCATGGTTTTAACATTGCGATAATATCTTCTGTTAACTTGATATCTTGGCTTGAAAACATGTTTTCTGTCACCGGATGGTTATGTAATAATATCAGACTTTTTGCACGTTTGTTCAGTGCCTTTTGCATGATTTTATCAACATATACATTTGAAGATTCGATATTACCTTTGCTGTGTTCTTCGTGTTCAAGCAATCTGAAATTTGCATCCAGATACATTACATGAAATTCTTCGGTCGGTTTGCCGGCTAACTTCATTCTGCAGTGTGCTTCCAATGTGGCATGATCACGGAACACGGGCAGTTCGGTTAATTTCTTTACATGGCTGATACTTATCAGACTGCATACCAACTTTATTAAAATCGCAGTTGACCGTCCAATACCAGGCACGGCAATCAAATCATCATATTCTGCGATAATAACATAATATACACTGCCAAATTGTTCAATTAACTTTCTGGACAGTGGTTTGACATCACGGCGTGGGATTGCAAAACTTAACAGCAATTCCAGTTGTTCATATTCTGTCAATTTATCATCCAAGAACTTTTCTTTTAATCGTTCACGATGTCCCAGATAAAATTTATCGTTTTGCGTGGGCATTTGTTAAATCATTTTTTCTGTAAATATGATTGCACCATCTTCGGTTATGCCAATTGTATGTTCCCATTGGGCAGACAGGCCACCGTCAATGGTACGTGCTGTCCAGCCGTCTGCATCGATTTTGCATTCTGCGGACCCAGTGTTAATCATTGGTTCAATCGTAAATACCAAACCGGGTACCATCTTGACCTTGTCCCAACGCTTGTCATAGAAATGATATATCTGTGGGTCGTCATGCATAACCTTGCCAATGCCATGTCCAACAAAGTCACGTGAAATTGAAAAACCGTGCGGTGTTACAACTTCTTCAATAGTTTTACCGATTTCAGATAATGGTACGCCTGGCGCACAAATAGATATTGCTGCATTTAATGCGTCTTGGCATACTTGCACCAATTTACGTGCCTGGTTTGATACATTGCCAATCATAAACATGCGTGACGCATCGCCGTGGAATCCTTTGTATTCTGCAGTCAAGTCAACATTAACAATATCACCATCTTTTAATATTACGTCATCACTGGGTATGCCGTGAACGATAACGTCATTTACAGATGTGCAAATATGTTTTGGATATCCTTGGTAACCCAAATCCGAAGATTTTGCACCATTTTCTTTTAAAAATTGTGCAACCAACCTGTCGATTTCACCTGTTGAAATTCCCGCCTTGACATAAGGCGATATAAAATCAAAGCATCGTGCAACAACATCACCTGCTGCACGCAGTCTTTTAAAATCTTTTGGGGCGTATACAGATGCTAACATATCTTGTTTAATTCCTTCTTTTGATTGCCAATCTGGCAGCACGCAGTGATAATTTTAATGCAAAATCACGCAATAAAATTTCAGCAGGCATCCCAGTTGTGCGCAGTTGTTTTTCCAGTTCGTTTAATCTGATTAAGACGTTTGTAATTTCATTTTCTGGCCAGATTCGCATCGCTTGTTTAAATTTATCTTCGACTTTCCAGAACAGTCGTGGCAATTGTCCATTTACGATTGCATTTTGTAACTTCTTAAAATGTCCGTCCAGCATACGTACCAGCATATTTGATTCTTTGTTATCGTACAGTAATCTGTCCAATGCGGTCATTGTTTGTTGTATATGTCCGGCTGTCAAAGAATACAGAAAATCATCCATATCCGCAGCCCCTGTATCTGGCAGACATTTTTCAACATCACTTAATTCAACGATGCGTTTATCATCAACGTACAATGCAATCTTTGCCAGAAAGCCACGTGTTATACCACGATCACTGCCCAAATGAGACGTCATATAATCCATTGCGTCTGGTGTTATTTGGTTAATGCCGGCAGATGCAGATAATTCATTACGTATCAATGTCGCCAGCGTTTTTGCATCGTCTGTATAACATGCCAGTGCCGCCATGTTGTCTGCGCCTTCGAACAATGTGCGCAGACCACCGCCTGCACGCAAATCGCCACCCGCAACGATAACCGTGGCGCACAGTCCGCTGTGTGATATCAGTTCCGCAACCGCCTTGGCGCATGCGTCCCCTGCATTAGAAATCAAGACCATTTTATTGCCACCAAACATAGATGGGGTACATGCCTCGGCAAACAAGGCATCTTGCTTTTCACGTAATTCATCTGAATCCAGGGCGAATAAGTTGTCTTTCTCAATCCCCAGTTTTTCAATCGCCATATCGCAATATTCGTCCACCTGACCTGCATCAGGACCATATATCAACACGGCACGAATTTTTGTGATACCGTTTTTAAAATCTGCGTCACGCCACTTCATTATTTATCTTTGTGTTCGAATTTGTATGTTTCTGCAATTACGCGCGAACTGATTTGTTCCGACAGTGTGCGAATAATGTTTTTGACTGCGTTATTATAAGATGCGTTTGATGCAACCAGATACGACACGAACGGATACGATTCGGCGGCATGTTCAGAACCGCTGGCAATAGTTTTATTATTGTGCATCAGTGTATATGTGGCGGTTAATGATACTTCTTGCCATGCTGCATCGCCTGTCTGTTCCAGTGCCTTGTATTGTGTGTGTGGTGTGCTTAATTGTATGTTCAGTGTATATGTTGCATCTGTTCCGTATTGATTACCAAATTCTGCCCACAGTGCGTTGCGCAGTTCGATTCCGTTAATTCCGCTGATTGGTGCGACATATACATCGGTCGTTTGACCAGAATACATCGGCACAAAACCACATGATGTTAATACGATGCAAAATAACAAAGATAAAATTTTTTTCATGTTGTATCCAGATTTTCTGTTGCAATTTATTTGTATATTACCTAGACTTTTTATAAATCGCAAGAGGGAATGATGAATATTTTTATCATGTTTTTGGTTGCACTGTTTATGGCGGGCTATTATTTGCTGGACAGCCCCAGTCAAAAAATCGTGTCGCATGATACAGAATACGCCATCAGCCAATCTGACATGCGCACCATTGCCCAGTGTGCTACGGCGGTTCACAATGCCCAGATAAACGGCTTTGAATTTGATGATATTTGTGTTCAGCAAAATGGCATTGTCAGTGAATTTATCTGCTTGAACAGCGGGATGAAGGTTGTATCCTGTGATGCGGATAATGGACGTAAAAAGATGAACCATTATATTGTAACAGCAACTGCCCCGATTGCAGATATGTACTATAACGAAATGCTGGAAATTTTAGAACGTTATTTCGCAGAATCTGACACGTTTGGTTTGTTTCAAGAAAACGCTATTACATCTGGTGGTACTGCAACAAAGCGTATTGTTCCAAATGCGATAATCAAACACATGAACTTACAGGACGGGCAACTGGTGTATGTAACACAATATGATGTTCCTGATGTTGGGGCCGGATACACGATTACAGATGTTGCCGATGTTAATTGCCCTGTGGGAACGGTCAAGACATATCGTTTTGGTCGTTGGCAATGTGTTGAACATAATACCAAGACGGACTGTGGCGGGGACAAGATATGGGATTCAAATTTATCAGAATGTGTTGCGGATGAATCACGCCGTCCATTGTGTTCTGGTAATCAAAATGCGGTAATGGTGGATGATGTTTGGGAATGTATCAGCCCGTTCCCAGAACGTACATGTCCAAACAATATGATTGCACGGCTTAATTATAACACATTGGAATGGGAATGTGTGGTTGAACCCGGTTCTGCATCTGATTCTAAAAAGTGTGACAATGTTGTATCCCAGGGGGCATTTGGTGCGTTTGGAACAACACTGCGCATACCACAAACATCATGCACAGATTGTGAACGTATGATAACAGATTCTGAAACATGTGCATCATATTGTGTGCCAGACCCTGCCAAGGCAACCAACCCCAGTTGTTATCCTGGTAATATTTCAGATTGCGCTGGCGCATCACGTGCCGTGTATTTTGGATTTCCAAATATGGCGTATGTGAATAACGTTTCTGATGTGGCTGGTATATCTGTACCATTGGATACATCGCATTCACAAAACAGACGGTTTAATTGTCTTGATTGTGGCATGGGCCAGATTGATGCATCTAAATCACGCCCACCGTATGTTGCGGTCTGTAAATAAAAAAAGCCCCCAAATGTGGGGCTTTTTTATAAATAATGCAGTTGTTGGTTTAAAATAGATTGATTGATAATGTTGTATATTTCAACCCATTTTTTCCATTGTGCGTATTGTGTGCCAGACAGCCCGGCCGGACCAGACAAAATATCGATTTGTTTTGATACGTTGTGTTTTTGCAACTGTAATTTTTTCATTTTATCTCGATATGTTTTCAGTTCGTTATATCTGATTGTTGCATCAAAAGTCTGTTTTAATTTGTTTATTTGTTCAGATTTGTTGCGTGATTCGAATATCATATTAAAAAACATGCACATTTCAGGCGATTGTGTGTTTGTCAGTATTGAATAATCCATAATATACTCCTATTTTTTATGTATTCTATCACAAAATCCCCCGTATGGGGGATTTTATTAACGAATTTGAACTCTATCGTACAAAGTTCTTAATTTCTGTTTCATTGACATTTGTTGTTTGATTAAATTTTCCATGTCAACTTCATATTCATAGATAACATCTGTTGCGCCAACAGCATTAAAACTTAACGCAACCTTGTGTTCCTGAATTTTGTTTTCCAGTTCAGCAACATGTGCAGTTGTGTTTTGGATTTTTTGTTCCAAATCTCTAATTTCCTGCATTACGTTTGTATCGTTCATAATAAATCCTTTTTTGTATATTCTGGGCTGTAATATAACACACAAAAACAATTTGTCAAGTCTTTTTGTTGTGGAAAAATAATTGTATTATGTTACAATAGTATTGTTGACAGGAATTCTGTTGATGGGCGTGACAACCCATGTAGGGCGTCTGATTTCGGGCGGTAAAATCCAACCACAGTGATGGTTGGAGTGTGTGGAATATATCGAATAACACACGCAATTCTCTACATTGTTGTCAAGCTCCAACCACTTGAATGATTTCGGTGGTTTTTTTGTTTAACTAAAACAGGGGGCATACGTATGCGGGGGATAGTATTGTTTTTTTGTTTGTTTTTACCGACCACCACCTGGACGGCAATACCATCAACTAATTATGTTAAT
>JAGBCZ010000007.1 GCA_017937735.1 Alphaproteobacteria bacterium
CTCGTCCACGGTAAGCGGTGTGGATCTGTTTGTTATATATCTGCAAGTTCTTTTTTTGTTGTCTTTAAATAGCCCGTGTTTTTCAATAACTTCAAGTTGCTCATCAGATAGAGTTAATAATTTACGTATATCTACAAAGCCAAGTTCCATATCATGCCATGCTGCTTTATATGGTTCTATGCTGACTATATATTTTGAAAGTCCTTCTGGGATATTCATTTTATTCTTTGTTGTTTTATTGTTCCAATAATTGTATTTATGACTTCTTGGGGGTCGGATGTTTTGATGTGCAAATTTCCTGATCTGTCAAAAGCAGATAAAGTATTATTTCGTATAACGGTTTTTATGCCGGCACCGATATAGTCCGCATTGTCCATACGCTTTGTATGTGCCCGACCAAATATATTGTCAATGCATGTCGTTATGCCCGCATTGGATAAGTCAGATGTCATTTTTTTGACAAGTTCCATATTTTCTTTGCTTGAAATAAAAACAACGTCGTAGGGGCGAATATTAGCAGGTAAATTAAAGCCTTTGTTGTCTCTATAATGATCCATAATAACATACAATACTCTCTGAAGTCCAAAAGCATATGAGGTAACAAATGTTTTAGAAGCAAGCTTTGTAAGAGGGTCTATGTGTAAAAAATCGTTTGGACATTCTGCACTATAATCGTAAATCATACCAAGACTGATAGATTTTGTTCTATTGTTTGGATCAAGACTTGGAATCATATAAGTTTCATTTTCCTTGGAGTTTAGATAAAAAAATTCACTTGATGCACCATTAGCGAAACGTTCTGTATGGAAAGGGATTTTAAAATCTACCAAAGATTTGCGTAATGCTTCTGTCAGTTGATTTTCGGTTAATTGGCGTGTTTGTGCATTTTTATCAAAAGACACCCCGCCAATTATGCGTATTTGTTTTGTTCGTAATATGTGTTTAGGATCCGGCATATCACGAAAAATATTAGATATATAATGATATTTTATAGGCATGGAATTCGAATCGATGCCATTTTTGGCGAAAAGATTAATAAACACCATTTCCGGAGACGTCATAAGATGGTATTCAGACATTTTGCCAGATAGCCGCATAATTTTTCTTTCGAACAGAGAACCTACTTCTTGTCCTGTTTGCAAAGAAGCGTTGCTCATAATCAATGGTATTTGTATTTCATATGAATCGACTTGTTCTAAATTGGTTCTAAAAACGTTTTCTACATTATTTAGCATAGAGGTACCAATCGGTGTAAAAAATGGAATATACATGTCATCAAAATCGAAAACAAGCCCCTTCATGAGCTTTGATACAGGCATTGTATCAAAATTTTGTGGTCTATCAAAATTAAATAAATTATTACGTAACAGCATGTTTTTTATTTTTTTGTTGGATTATATACTGATATATTAGCACTAAACCGCACATTGTCAACAATGTTTTTGTTTTGCAATCTTATGTAAGTGCTTGTTGCAGCAAGCAATCGGTAGTTCGATGTGAAAAGTGCGCCAGAACTATGTATAAGAATTTTACATATAGTATGCTGAAAGCGCTTAGATTTTAATAAAACAGCGTCGCTAAAAAGCGATGTTCTATTTTTGTAAAATTGTGTAAAAATATTGCTTTGTTTGGAGTAAGATTTGGTTTTGTGTGGTTAAAAAATAATGGTGCGATAAGTGTTGCTATTATAAATAATATGGTGCTTTGTTGATGATGATCTAACAAAGTGCATTGATTTTGCAAAATTTTTTCGTTGTATTTCCTTGATATTGTTGTGTTGTGCCTTGTTTTTATCAAATTATTCCCTGTTAATTTCGGGTAAGATGGTGTTTTTGTGGCGAAAATTGGCGGTTTTTGAGATGAATTCCCTGAAATTTCGTGTGTATCAGGGATTTGTAATGGATGTAGAATACCGTTGATAAAACAATCCCGACCAGAGATAAATAAAAATACCGCAATTGATGCGGTATTTTTATTTATTTTGGTGGAACTGCGGATTCAAACGACAAAATTCTTTTGTCATGTTCGAATCTTACCCTCGGTTTGGTGCGAAATGCGCCAAACCTGCGGGGCATTCGTGACAATTTGCCTGCGTTTGCCACTTGGCAAATTTACTCGTTGTCGCCCCGACCAGATTTAATAAAAAAAAGCCATCGCAAGATGGTCTTTTTTTATTAAAAAATGCAAAAGAGGGGCGAAAGGATGCGCCAGAACGCCAAAGCACAATTATGTGCTGCACGAAAACGAAGTTTTCGTGAATAAATGGCGTGCATGGCGAATACGAGAATACGCAATTAGAAAAATCACAAAAATCGCAGGGACAAGATTTTTGTAGATTTTTATTGTTGTGTATCGAGGCAGAAATCGCCCCGACCAGAAAATTCAAACTGTCGCATTTGCGGCGGTTTTTATTTTCGTTTTGGAACTGTTTTATCTTATTTTTTCATACTGTGACTTAATTAAATGTTTAAAATTTTCCATAGACCAAGAAAATCCAACCTTGTCTTCCAACGATGTAATTAACAATGCATCTTTCATCATATCAATTGGTGGGCGCCAATTTGGGTCATATACACCATATCCAGGTGCACCATCTGCATAAAATCTATACTTCATACGAATAGCAAATGAATTTCGTTCATTTTCTGATACAACTAATCTGCGATACATCGCAGGATGGGCCACACAGAACAAAATTTTTTCGGGATATAGTACATCTTCTGCTTTTTTAATCTTAATATACGTTTCATAAAAACAATAATCTGATATCTGTTCTGTGTGATAGTTTTTAGCGGAATAAGCCAATGTAATATCTGTTTGAAGATTTGCCATTTCAAGTGCTTCTATGATTTGATATATTTTGTACCCATGTTTTAAAATTTCATCGGCAGAAACATAACAAGAAGTATTACCAATAATCATAATTTTTTGAACACGTGATGGCAACGCATGATGATTTGATGTACGCATGTGACGCATACAATCTGGCATTCCAGACAAATAACGACCAATATTTACAGAACCACCTGCAACACTATATTCGGTTCGAATATCATAATTTTGCATAAATGTTTCCTGTATTGGTAATTCTAGTTTTTCAAATTGTTGTATTTTACTTACACCTTCGGCCCAGCCATAACGTGCCAAATTCATTGCTTCTTGAAAGGTCCAAGTACGTGCAGAGTTATATTTCTGGTCATTAACTCTGTGTGAGGAGCGTCTGTATTCTTTGCCGGACCAATCAACCCAATTTAAAAATTGTTCCCATTCATAGAATTTCTGGATTCGCTGATATTTTTGATTGTTTCTTATGATTTTAGGTTTCCAACCTTTGTCTATGGTTTGGATTTGTTCTGTGCCTGCAATATGTATTTTTTTGCCATCACCATTACCTGCACCACCGCCAGACTGCGGAATATAAAAATCCCCCAGATGCCCCATAGACCCAAGATGTTCTTGCATCCAATTCATTATCTTGTATTACCGCGTAATTTATCCATGTCTGCCATTGACATACCCTTGAACACAAC
The DNA here is from genome assembly GCA_017937735.1 of Alphaproteobacteria bacterium. The sequence continues at coordinate 3,531 of JAGBCZ010000007.1, forward strand.
CATTTTTTCAACCGCATCACGTGGCAAACCGATGTTTAATAATTTATCGCCATGCAAGACCGCACGTGTTCCAACAACAACTTTCATATCCAGTTTTTCTGCGTTTTTGCGAACAGAATGAACCCATGCCAACCATTCTTTGTTTGAACACAGTCTGTCTTCCAGTTGTGTGTCATAATCGGTATAGACCATCACAAACCTGTCGAGTGTCGCAGCATCCAATGGATTACGCCCAACATATTTGATATTAGCACCAGTACCATACGTATTACCAGATGCAGTCAAAATAAACTTTGGATGTTTTTGAACGATTTTATCAGGGAACATATATTTATCCTGACTCATAGCATTGTTTATAACAGTCATAACATTTGGATTTCCAGCATCTATTTCTTCAAAACTGAAAATGCCACCGTGTTCATACGCCTGTCTAAACGCAGTAGAAATATATTTACCATTTGCGTCATTATACCCAATGATATTGTAATCACTGGTCAAAGCATTCACAGACATTGGATAAAATTCTAAATCCATCGCATTGGCGACCTGGGCCAGAATTGTTGATTTACCACTGCCCGCAGGGCCGACCAAGAACGGTGAACAACCAGCCGCAATTACACGATAAACTGTTTCAAAACAAATATGTTGCGTTGCATAATCAACGTTTATTTTTGCATCCAGTAATTTACGAACAACTGCATCTTGTATCTGACCAAGACGGCCTTTGGATAAACCAATTTCTTTTTCCAGATTATCAAGTTGTGTGTGTATTTTTGCTTGTTTGTTGTTGAAATCTTGTATGGCATCTAATGCCTTGTCCATTTGGCCTTGTTTATGCAAATCATAAAGATAAATAAAAGAATTTAAAAAACTCATGGTGCATACCTTATACAATTCTTGGGATATAGGTTAACACATAAAGTTATATTGTCAAGTATGCGCGTTAATTTTTCAATGTATAATAATCAAAGAAAACTGCCCAAAACAGCTGGTCTTGCAATCTTATAATGCAACCGGATTTCAAACTGCGACAAATGCGGGGGATTATTGTCTGTATAGTGGTTCTGATGGAATTACGTGGCAACCGTTATTGCGCTTTAATCTGATGCTGTTCATCCAGCCACGTAAAACAGAATTTTGGTATCGCTTGGCGGCGATATCGGTCAAAAACTTTTGTCGTGTGTCCAACCAGTCGTTATGAATATCGCCATCATATCGGGCAATCGCCATTATAACATCGTCATCAATTGCGCCGTTTTTTGGTAATTTTAAAAATGTACGAAATTGCTGAATTGCTGTTTTGGGGCCACTGCCCATGCCGGCCAAGAATATATCCCCTGCAATCACGTCTGGTAATTTATCAATGTTATATTTCTTCCAGTATCTGTCGTAATAAAAATCTTCGGCATCGGCACGTGTCATTTGATGTATTTGTTGTTCTGTCAGACCTGTACATGTTGATATGCCGTAACATGTGTATCCGCATGGATCATTTTTAATTATGCCACATTTGCCTTCTTTGCGAAACAGGGTAATCATCGCCTTTTCAAATGCAGGGGATATGTTTTCATATTGTCCCGTGGTCATGATTTTGTTTTTGAAAACCTTGTCACGGGCCGCAGGATAGCACGAACCGCCAAATGTGTCTTTTTTTGCCACAACAGGGCCGCCACCAATCGTCCGGCCAGTAAACGCCAACGCACCATCAGACGTGTGTGTTCGTGAACCTGTATTTATGACGTCTGTTAATGTTTGTGTATCTTGGGGACAGCGTGTTTCGTCCAATGGATATTTTGCGCAGTATTCTGTATCAGACATGGTCTGGGCATCTGTCTGGCGTTCTATTTCCATTTTTGCCAGTTCACGTTCTGTATAGTGTTCTTCGCCAGGGATAACAATGCCACGGTATGCAGACATGTCTTTGAACGGTTCGTAACCGGCCTGTTTTGATTCAAGGCGTTCTGTAAAGCTGGCGTCTGTATAAACACTGGGGAAATATGCGGCAGTTAGCATAGATGTATTAGATTTTTTTTCAGTGGCAGGCACATCAGGAAACGGAACAGCATTATTGGGCAGGATAATGCCACCAAATGCCACCAGTGGAATAATTATATATGTTATTAAAAATATACGGACTATATTCTTCATTATCTGTTTATTATATCAAATTTTACCAAATATTCCAAATCTGTATTTGTGACAATATTTTATTGATTATTCGCTGATTTTAGTTTATAATTCAGTGTGTGTTTAAATAAAAAGGATAAAACCCGATGAGTATTTAATGTTGTAATTTTCTTAAAATCACACATGAAAACATGTGTTTGTTTAATTGCAATATACAGGGGTTTTATTATGGCTTTTATTTCTTTATCAAATGTTTCTTTTGGGTACGGCACAGACAGTAATTTACTGGCTGGGGTTTCTGTTGTCTTTAATGATACAGACAAGGTTGCAATTGTTGGTGACAATGGTTCTGGTAAAACGACCTTGTTGCGTCTGTTAAATGGTGATGTTGTACCTGATGCGGGTCAGATTACACAGAACGCATCTGTTTTTATGTTGAATCAGATAAATGTGCAAAATAGCAAAAGTGGTGGCGAGGCGCAATCTGATGCACTGGCCCGTGCGTTCGATAGTCGTGCAGAAATTTTACTGTTGGATGAGCCGACAAACAATCTGGATGCGTTTGCAAAACAGAACTTTTTTAATAAATTTATGTCTTATCCGTTTGGCGTTGTTGTTGTTTCTCATGACAGGGAATTGTTGCAGCGTGTTGATAAAATAATCGAATTGTCTAATGGGATGATAACTGTTTGGGGCGGTAATTATGATTTCTGGGTTGCGCAACAGCGTATTATGCGTGATAGTATGCAGTCAAAATATTCAGATACAAACAAAGAAATTGCACGTCTGACCGGAACATTAAATGTCGCACAAAATATGCGCCAACATCACAGCGCAAAACAAAACAAAGACAAGGCAAACAGGGCGGCCGGTTCCAAAATAGAGGTAAATGCCTTGAAAGGAAAAAGCCAAGAAACCGAGGCCAAAAGACGTGCGCTGATTCAAAAAAAATTAGATGCCCAATTTGCAATACGTCAGGACCTGGCAACACAAATGCGGGACGATAAAATTAAAATTCCAGTACCAAACAAGGATTTTTATTGTAAAGAATTGGTGCATATTTCTGATATGTGTTTTTCATATCATGAAAAGCAGGTTTTTAACAATTTTGATTTTTCTTTGATGGGGTGTACGCGTGTGCGCTTGTGTGGCAGAAATGGTGCCGGCAAATCAACGCTGTTAAAATTGATTTGTGGGACCTTGTTGCCAGATTCTGGGACGGTTAATGTGACGGGCAGGGTGGCATATTTAAATCAGGACTTGTCGATATTGGACAAGGAAAAAAGTATTGTTGAAAACATTATGGATGTGACAGGTGTATTGAAACATGATGCGCATGCAATTGCTGCTAATTTTGGCTTTCGTGGTGATACGTCACAGAAATTGGCCGGTGTGTTGTCTGGGGGTGAATTATTAAAGGCAACATTGGCAGCGGTCTTGGGTGGTGCAGAACAGCCAGATTTGTTGATTTTGGACGAGCCGACAAATAATCTGGAATTGAAAAGTATTGAAATTCTGGAAGATGCATTAAATCAGTATCGTGGGGCAATATTATTGGTGTCACATGATGAAATGTTTGCCGAAAATATTAACATAGACACAGTTGTAAATCTATAACGCAAATATTGGGGTTATTGATTGACTGTTGTTTAGGAATATAATACTATACTTCGTGTGTCAAAGGGGTATTTTATTATGAAGTTTAAAATTAACCGCAGTTTATTGTTGTTTTGGGTGGTGTTTTTATTGATATTACTATTAGAATGCTCTGTAAAATGGGTTGATAGACAGTTTGGACGGGTTAATTTTGATGAAATCTTGTTAGTTTTACAGATTGGTAGAAGTGGCACTGATGTTGGATTGTTATGGTCTTTTATAAACAAAGTAATTTTACGATCATTTGGGTGGTCGGTGATATTGACCGCCGTATGTCATGTTTTTAAAAAATATAAGCACGTTCCTGTTATTATTTGTACTGGTTTATTTATGTTATTGGCGTTCAGACTGTGTACATCTAATGTGCAAATGGGCAGTTTTATGCCATCAAATTATTCTTCTTTTTATGAAAGTCATTATGTTGCCCCAGAAACGGCTAAGATTACGTGGTCGGACAAGCGTAATGTTTTATTGATTGTTTTGGAAAGTATGGAAAAAACATATGCAAACCAAGAATTATTCGGTACAGATGGTTTAACGCCAAATATAACAAATTTGGAACAAAAATATGTGTCTTTTGAAAGATATCAGGTTTTGTCTGGGTTGACACATACGATTGCCGCAATTACGGGTATGGTGACGGGGTTGCCATTGTTCTTTTCTAGTTATAGAAATGTTGAAAAAATGCTGGGAACCAGCGGTATTGGAAGTTTGTTTGTGAATAATGGATATCAGACTTGGTCCATGTTTCCAGCCAGTGGTAAATTTTCATTAAAAGAAAATTTCTTGCGCAGAATGGGCTTTGAAAATATATATGACGGAGAACGCTTTCGTACAATGTTAGATCATGAATTAGAAGAATATCCATTTGATGGTGTAGATGATGCAAATTTATTTAAAATATCAAAGCCTATGATAGCAAAGATTGTAAAATCAGATAAGCCATATTTTATTTTGATGGAAACGATAAATACTCATTTAAAGGGATATTATACCAAGGCATGTCGTGATATGGGATTTCCACAGAAAAATATGGAAGATATTGCCAAATGTGAAGATAAAATTATATACGATTTTGTCCAATGGTTCAGAAAACAAGACCCGTCTGCTGTTGTTATATTGATAAATGACCATGAACAACATGCCGGCAGCATAATGAAAAAATTAGAAACAGTTCAACAACGCCCATTGAATAATGTTTTTATTAACACAGATGCGTTTAATGGTGTTGATTTAAACAGGCCTGTGTCGGCAATGGACTTTTTCCCAACTGTTGTTGAAGTCGCTGGTGGTAAGATACAAGGGTGTCGTTTGGGGTTGGGTGCTTCTTTGACAAGACGCTGCGCAATGACAAAGACATTGCGGGAACAATACGGTGATGAAGAATTAGAAAAGTTAATGGAACAGAAAAACAAGTTATATTATAAATTATCAGTCGGGGGTGAATAAATGAACGCAATTAAACATATCTTTTATGCACTTAAAAATTCTTTAAGTGGTTTGTCAGTTGTTTTTAAAAACGAGGTTGCATTTCGTCAAGATTTGTTAATTGTCGTTATTGGGTATATCGTGTTGCCGTTTTTACATGTCGGTATGCTTGCCAAGTGTCTATTGGGGTTTTCATTGGTAACAATTCTGATTGCGGAATTAGTTAATACAGCAATTGAAAACGTTGTAGACAGAATAGGGCATGAATATCATGAATTGTCCAAAAACGCCAAAGATATTGGCAGCGCAATTGTAATGGTCACGTTGATTGCTGTGTTTTGCTTGTGGGGGTGTGTGATTTTGCTGGCCTAGGAATAAAAATTTATTTATGTAATTGCGTTTTTTATGTAATAATTACTGGTGAGATGTATAGGGGGATTTCTTATGCGTAAACAATTATTTAAAACAGATTTATTCCAAGAAAAATTACAGCGTTTATACAATAAAAGTGCGCCAATGTTATTGTTCGAAGCGGTGTTGTTTGCGGTCTTTGGCGCATTTATGCTGATTCAGCCGGTTGGATTTTTGTCAGTTATTGTGACACTGTTTGCGATTGTATTGATGTTGATTGGTTTTTATCGTGTTGTGTCTGGTCTGGTTGCATCACAGGAATATGGTGGTGGTTGGCTGGATGTCTTGTTTGGTATGCTGAATATTATTATTGGTGTGTTGTTCTTTGCATATCCGATTGGATCTGTTATTGGTATAATGTATTTATTTGTGATATTGTTTATTGTACAGTCTGTACATTCATTGATATTTGCAATCAATTTAACACGTGCGCGATTTGGGCATTATGTTTTGAATCTGGTGTTATCACTGATATTGTTGGCGATTGCAATATCGTTACTGTTTTTCCCATTGGCGGGTGCCGTACTGGGGGTTGTGATGATGGCAATATTGTTACTGGTGTATGCTGTTGCAGATGTTTACATGTTTATTCAAATTTACCGTTTGCAAAATAAATTATAATAATTTATCTGTGGACGGTCCCGATGGCTCATGTAACTTCTGTACACTACACCATCGGGACCGTTCCGCATCTAAATCATTCTAATTTATTTTTTAAATTTGCCGATAATAATTCATTTGTGGATGGGTGTTTTGTGGCTTGAATTTTCTAAAAAATAGTATAAAATATATCGCATGTGCGCCCTTAGCTCAGCTGGATAGAGCATCAGATTTCTAATCTGCAGGTCACAGGTTCGAATCCTGTAGGGCGTGCCAGAAATTTAAACCACCGTTCAGGTGGTTTTAATTTATGCTGAACGACCTTGGAAGAGAACCTGTAAGGTTCCCTCGGTCGTTTGCCGACACTGCGGGGCATTCGTTAGCGTTCAAACTGCGCATGTGCTTGTTTTCACTTACTCATTGTCGAGCCCAAAGGTGAAACAAAAAAACGCACCAATTTGGTGCGAATATCTTTGGTGGGTTAGGTAGGACTTGAACCCACGACCAAAGCGTTATGAGCGCTCCGCTCTAACCAACTGAGCTACTAACCCACGGTGGTGTATTATATAGGTTTTATATTTTCTTGCAAGATAAAAATTTATTGTTCATAAAATTATTTCTTTGTGGCATTATGTCGCTATGGGCGTAATTAAACCTATCTTGAACGATATACAAATGGCGGCATTTGATGCGATTGAGCATACAAATGCTAATATTTTAATACTGGGGCCTGCTGGGACCGGTAAATCAACATTTGTAAATTTCTTAAAGTCGGCATCAAAAAAGAGAATTGTATGCGCATGTCCAACGGCTGTGTCTGCATTAAATGTCGGGGGGCAGACAATACATTCATTGTTTCAAATTCAGCCCCGTGATTTTATTATGCCTGAACTGTTAAAGTTAAAGGCAAAGCCAAGAAATATCTTGACCGCAACAGATGTGTTAATTATTGATGAAATTTCAATGGTGGCGCCTGATTTGTTAGATGCAATTGATATTTTGGCACGATATGCACGCCGTAATAATGAACCGTTTGGGGGGATTCAGATTGTTGCAATTGGCGATTTGTTTCAATTACCGCCTGTTATAACACGTGATGCAATGCAATATTACAGTGATGAATATGGACATGCTAATTCATATTTTTTTGATAGCCATGTTTATAATCGTGCAGGCTTTATAAAGTATAATTTTGACTTTGTATATCGACAGAGTGATATTTTATTGCTGGAAAATTTGGGACGTTTACGTGCAAATCAGATTGATGCATTAGAATTCTTTAACGCATGTCGTATTGACGATGCGACCAGACGGGATAATGCCGTGGTTATAACGCCTTTTCGGGCGGTGGCTGAACGTATAAACGCAACCAGATTGGCACAAATACCGCAAACACCTGTTGTGTATAATGGGGTTTTATCTGGTAATTTTTCAGAACGTGATGTGCCGGCACCTCTTGAATTAACATTAAAGGTCGGCGCATTGGTCGTCTTTGTAAAAAATGGGGATAAATGGCACAATGGTTCAATGGGGATTGTACGTACGCTGTCTGCACGTGAAATTGTCGTTCAGTTATTGTCTGATTCACGGGATTTGGTAGTTGTAAAGCCAGAAAAATGGCAAAAAATTGAATATAGTCGTGATGAAAATGATAGGTTGGTTGAAAACGAGGTCGGTGGATACAAGCAATTTCCATTAAATTTAGGATACGCAATGACTATCCACAAAGCCCAGGGTAAGACATTGGATGCGGTTGTGGTGGATGTGTCACGTGGATGTTTTGCGCATGGACAAACGTATGTTGCGCTGTCCCGGACACGTAAATCATCCGATATGCATATTGCGTCACCGTTGCGTGCGCGTGATGTTATTTTTGACAGGCGTGTTTTAGATTTTGTAAATGATTTATAAATCTTTCTTCATCATAATAGCATCAATGCCATCATAGTATTTTGTTCGGACACCAATTTTATTGTATCCGTTTGATTCATATAAATGACGGGCAGGGGTGTTGTTTTCTGCAACTTCCAAGAATATACTTTTTATGCCAGATTTTTTTAATTCGCCTTCGACAATGCCCAACATTGCGCTGGCAATACCGGTGTTACGTGCATCTGGGTGAACGCCAATTGTTATTATTTCTGCTTCGTCCAGGGCAGTACGATATACGATAAAGCCATTTTGACTGGCGATAATTTCACAGCCTGATTTTTTCAGGTCTGCGAAATCATCTGCGGACCACGGTTTGTGTGGGAAACACAATTTATGAAGGTTCGCAATTTCGTCCAGCAAATTAGCCCCTTATTTTTGGAGATGTAAAAGAAGGATTCTGAAAACGGCGTGTCAATCTGGTACGTTTTAATGCGTTTTCATACTTTTTATGCAAATCATCGTGAATACGTTTTGCATTGTCGCCACTGCATTTGTGAATCAATGGTCCTTGGCCTTCTTGTTTAATTTCGATATTCATTAAGTATTTTGTAGGGGTTTTGTGTGCAGGATCAACAACTTTGATTGTAGAAATATGCACAATGTCGCCGTCTACGTAGTAGCGATGACCTGTATTGCCAGAAATTTTTTCGTTAGAATATCCGATTGTATGTTTTCTGATTGTATCAAAAATAGCTTTGCTGTGCTGTTCAATAAATGTTGGTACAGTATTGTTTGTATTGCTCATCTTTAATTTCCTTTTTTATTCTGTTCCGCATAACTGGGACGCAGATACATGGGGACAGTGGGACCGATAGTACCAGCTTTTATTTTTTCTGCAACTATTTTTATGCCGTGCTTTAAATCAAATGGTTTATGACCGACTGTGCGTGCCCATTCCATTTGTTTGGTTTCCAGTTCGTCAATTTCCATTGTTTGTGGTTCCAGACCATTGGCTGCAACAAAAAAGTCGCCACGCCCAGAATCAATCGCAACAAACGCATCTGGGGTTGCCGCCAGATACAGTTCAAATGCGTTTATACCAACAACAGGTACATTTAATCCCATTGCAATGCCCTTGGCGTACGCAATACCCAGTCGGATGCCGGTAAAACTGCCGGGCCCCGTTACAACACCGATGGCGGTTATATCAGACCATTTTGCACCACATTCTGTGATAAATTTTTCGCATTCTGTCGGCAGGGCAACAGACTGTTTTTCAACCTGAACAGATTTGTATTGGTCGTCTAATACAAATTCTAGGTTTGCGCCAGATGTATTTATAATCAATATCATGCGTGTACCCCAAATCCAATTTTCTTGGCAAATCCGGCAGATTTGCGCAGTGATAGCAGTTTGTCTATTTTATCAATTGTAAATTCTGTTTCAATGTCCGCGCAATCGTTTTCTAATAATTCACGGCGCAAAATAGCGGTTATTTCACGTTGTAATTCACGTACACCTTGTTCAGATGTGTATTTCTGAATTATGTGCTTGATTGCATCGTCTGAAATAATAATGTTTTTTACGTCCCATCCTGTGTCATGTGCAGCACGTGCGATTAAGTGTTCACGTGCAATCTTTATCTTTTCATCTGTGGAATATCCAGGAATTTCTATGATTTCCATACGGTCTTTTAATGCGTTTGACAGATTCAGACTGTTTGCAGTTGCAATAAACAGCACATTTGACAGGTCAAAGTTAACTTCTAGATAATGATCACGGAACGTTTTATTTTGTTCTGGGTCTAATATTTCCAGCAGGGCAGATTCTGGGTCGCCACGCCAGTCACGCCCCATTTTGTCGATTTCGTCCAGTACAATAACAGGGTTGTTTGTTTTACAGCGTTTTAATGCATCCATAATGCGACCGGTCTGGGCGCCAATATACGTCTTTCTGTGGCCACGAAAGTGCGCCTCGTCAGATATGCCACCCAGTGATATACGCTGATATTTACGTCCCAGCGCATTGGCAATCGATTTTCCAAGAGATGTTTTGCCAACCCCAGGCGCACCAACAAAACACAGGATGCTGCCTTGGTTAGAATTTGTCTTTTTCATTACGGCAATATGTTCCAGTATGCGTTCTTTGACCCCTTGCATCCCAGAATGTTCTGAATTCAGAACATCACGTGCAATATTTAAATCAATATTGGTTTTATCGCCGTGTCCCCATGGCATTGCCAGTAATTCATCCAGATATGTTTTTAACAGTCCGCCTTCGTTAGACATCGGTGACATAGAACGCATACGTTTCCATTCACTCATTGCTTTTTCTTTGGCTTCACCAGGCATGGATGATTTTTGTATTTTTTTACGCATATTTATGCTTTCTGCCATAATGTCATCATCACCCATTTCTTGTTGGATGGCACGCATTTTTTCTTGTAAAATTGCTTCCCTGCGGCCATTTTCCATCTGTTGATGTATGCGTTTGTTAATAGATTCTTCGATTTTTGCAGATTCTGACATTAACTTTACTTGTTCAATTAAAATAGTCAGTTTTTCTGCCCAACTGGTTGCGCATAACACACGTATGGCAATATCTGTTTCAATCCCCAGTGTTTGTATTACAGAATCAATAAACGCAGGCAGTGGATAATTATTCATTACACTGCGTAATTTATCCATTTTAAATCTGCGGGTTGTGTTTGATAGAACCTGGATACAATCTGCCAAAATATTACGCAAAGCGATTGTTTGTTCGGTGCTGATGTCGTCTTGGATATTGATAAACTGTGGTGTGGCAGAAAAAATACCGTTGTTTATTTCAATATCTTGCAGATTTACCACAGCATGCGTTTTGATAAGTGCATGGATTGATCCGTCTGGCATTGTTAAAATATGAACAATGTCACCAATTGTGCCAACAGAATAAATATCTTCGGCATTTGACGGATAATTCCACGAATGTTGTGGAACAAGAATTAACTGTTGTGATCCGTTTTCTGCCGCAGATTTGACACAACTGACAGACATTGGATTGTCAATTAGTATTGGCACCACCAGACCTGGTGATACAACTAAATCACGAAAGGGTAATACATAATTTTTCATAGCAGTTATAAATATAAACAAAATAACACAGATTTCAAGGGGGATAAATAACGCTTGATAGCCAATGGTTCCTAGTGCGTGTTGTAATGCGTTATGATACAATTAGGGTAAACAAGGAGATAGATATGAAAAAATTTTTTAAATTTGTTTTAGCAATGGTTATTTCTTTTTTGCCGGGGATATTTGGCGTACTATTTACCCCCAGTCACAGTAATGATGCATGGTACAATGCGCTGAATAATTCTGCTTTAACCCCAGATGGTTGGGTTTTTGGGTTCGCATGGACAATATTATATGCGCTGTTGGGTATTGCACTGTTTTTGATTATGAATAATACTAAAACACGCCTGTCAAAAACCAAGTCGTATGTATTATTTGTATCACAAATGATTTTAAATGGATTATGGACGTATTTATTCTTTGGTTTGCATATGGTTGGTGCATCTGTTTTGTGTCTGATTGTGTTACTGGGCGTGTCTATTTGGATGGCGTTTGCGTTTAAACCAATCAGCAAGCCTGCGTCATACCTGGTATGGCCGTATGTAATATGGATGTGTTTTGCATTATATTTGAACGGAACGATTTTATTCTTGAACTAGTACTTTAATATCTTGACCTTTGGGTCACCGATATTTAAATATTGCAGCCCCAGTTCATCAATGTAATCGGGGCTGTAATTCTGTAACAACTGAATATGTTGTTGAATTACAGACAATGTTTTAGTTTCTGCGTTCAGTTGTGTATGAACCTTGTTTAATTCCCAGACGTTCAATGCAAATCTGGGGATGCTGACCGTGCCAACAAACATACGAACAAGCATTATAAATGCGATTATGGTTAATAAAATACCTGCCTTGCCACGAATGCCACCAGACCATGCACGGCCAAGAAAGCGAAATAAATTTTTGATTTTTTCCTTCATAAGTGTCATTATATCACAAATGTTTACCAAGAATCAAATTTTTGCTGCACCACTTGCTGGGATTACAGATTTGCCATTTCGGCGTATTGTTCGTGAATTTTCACCAGATGCGCCATTGGTAACGGAAATGATTTCTTGTCATTCGTTGGTTGGCAGGCACAAAAATTGTCTGCGCAATTTTGATAATTATGCCGCCGAAGGTAATGTTGGCGCCCAGATTTTTGGCGCAAATATTGCGCTGATGGCAGATGCAGCAAAAATATTACAGGATGCCGGGGCAAAATGGATTGATATCAATATGGGTTGCCCTGTGCCAAAGGTTGCAACACGGGCAGGTGCCGGGGCATATTTAATGCAAGACCATGTTTTGGCGGGAAAAATAATGGATGCGGTGGTTCGTGCTGTGCAGATTCCTGTTTCGATAAAAACAAGGTTGGGATGGGATGAACAACACCAAGATTGGGCGGATTTAATTCGTATCGCAGGGGATACGGGTGTGCGTTTTGCCACATTACATGGCCGTACACGGGCGCAATTGTATGTCGGACCTGCGAAACTGCCTGTCATAGAAAACAGCCCGATTCCAATTATTGCAAACGGTGACATAAAAACCACCGATGATGTTCAGGTGGCAGAATCATTGGGATACAGTGGTGCTATGGTTGGTCGTGGTTTGATGGGGAAACCATGGGTGTTGGCCGAAATTATGGGGGAAAAACCGCCATTGGATGTTGGTCATGTGGTGTTGCAGCATTTGGAATATGCACTGGAATATTATGGTGAAACAACTGCTGTGCCAATGTTCAGAAAACATGCTGCGTGGTACAGCGCAGGTATGAAAAATTCGTCTGAATTTCGTATAAAAGTTAATCAAATATCAGATAGCAATCTCTTAAAGGTTGCAATTCGAGAATTTTGGGGTATTATCTAGGAAAAATAATGTATATTTTTTAGGGGTTATTGCCATGACAGAAGAATTAGTTGTAACAGAATCTAGTGTTGAGGTGCCTGTGGAAATAACAGCAGGCGAAATGTTGCGTAACGCACGTACCACAGGTCGCAGAAAACGTGAGATACCTACGATTGCGAAGCAGTTGTGTATTCGTGAAGAATTCTTGGAAGCGTTGGAAAACGGTAAATATAACACAATTCCAGAAACTGTTTACGTCTTGGGTTTTGCACGTAATTATGCGATGGAATTGGGACTGAACCCAGATGAAATTGTTGCAAAAATAAAAAAAGAAATGGGACTGGTCGCAGATTGTGCCGCAGATGATGACGAGGTTACAGCATGTGCAATGCCAAGTATAAAGGATGAAGAACACTGGGCCAAGATAATGTTTGTAAAATGCTATCAGTTTATTTATCAGCATTGGCAGTGGTTCGCAGGTGCATTGTTGGCGATTATTCTGACGATTGTTTTAATTGTTGTTCTGACACCATCAAAAGATGATGTGAAAATTACAAATGATAATGCGGTTGTTGTCGAAGAAGTTGCGACAGAAAAATATAATTTACCTGTTCGTGAACGTTTTGGAACAGATAATCGTGACAAAGCAAATGTTGTTTTGCAAGCCGCCCAGGAATCTTGGGTCAAGGTTGAAGATGGGCGTGGTAATACTGTGTTCAGCCGTGTTTTGGTCCCAGGTGATATCTATTATGTTCCAGCAGGTGATAAGTACAAGGCAACATTTGGTAATGCAGGTGGTATTGATATTTGGGTTAATGGTAAGTTGGTGCCTGATGCAGGTGCTGACCACAGCAGAAAATCTGGGATTTCATTATCGCCGAAAAGTTTAACTGCATCAAAATAAGAACGTTTTCACATGGGGCGAAAAAAATCGCCCTTTGTATTGAAAAAAGCAATATTCTTTCTATATTTAAAATACTATGAAAAGTGTTATAAAAGTTCGCGGTGCACGTGAAAACAATCTTAAAAACGTTGATTTAGACATACCAAAAAATAAATTGGTGGTCTTTACTGGCGTATCTGGTTCTGGTAAATCATCATTGGCGTTTAACACTATTTATGCCGAAGGACAGCGCAGATATGTTGAATCTTTGTCCAGTTATGCACGGCAGTTCTTGGATATGCAGAAAAAGCCAGATGTTGATTTAATCGAAGGTTTGGCACCTGCAATATCAATTGAACAAAAGACAACATCTAAAAATCCACGTTCAACAGTTGGAACTGTTACAGAAATTTATGATTATTTACGATTGCTGTGGGCGCGTATTGGGGTACCTCATTCGCCTGTAACAGGGTTGCCAATTAAATCACAGACAATTGCAGAAATGGTCGAATGGACCATGAAAATACCGGCTGGGGTAAAGATATTTGTTTTGGCGCCACTGGTTCGTGAACGCAAGGGTGAATATCGTAAAGAATTGGCGTTCTTGGTAAAGCAAGGATATCAACGTGCGATTATTGATGGCGAAATTGTTGATTTGGGTGCTGTTCCTGTCCTGGACAAGAATAAAAAACATAATATCTTTGTGGTGGTGGACAGATTGCAAATGCCACCTGCTGATTCAGATACAGAAGAATTTCAGTCACGTTTATATTCTTCGTTCGAAGGTGCGTTGCGCTTGGTGCCTGGGTCTGTATTGGTGCGCCGTTTGGATACAAATGAAGATACATTATATTCACAAAGTTATGCGTGTCCGGTCAGCGGATTTACAGTGCCAAAGATTGAACCACGACTATTTTCTTTTAATGCGCCAATGGGGGCGTGTCAGACGTGTGATGGTTTGGGTGTGCAGTTAAATATGTCGCCTGACTTGGTTGTGCCAGACCCGTCAAAATCTATACTGGGTGGTGCGATTGCGCCATGGTCACGTGGTGGCATGTTAAGTCAGTTTGAACATTTATTAGATGCATTACATAAAAAATTCAAGATTCCATTGTCAAAACCATGGCATACACTGACCCAAGAACAAAAAGATTTGATTTTGTACGGCAGTGGGGACGAAGCAATAAAAATAAATTGGAACGGTTTTGTATATGAAAAACCGTACGAAGGTGTTATCCCAAATATCGAACGCCGTTGGCGTGAATCTGATTCTGATGCGATGCGTTCTGAACTGGCCAAGTATCAATCGGAAAAACCATGCCCAGTGTGCCACGGAAAGCGTTTGAATATTCATGCGTTGTGTGTGCGTATAAATGGCGCAGATATTATGGATGTTTGTGATATGTCGGTCGATGACTGTTTGCGCTGGTTCCAAGATTTGCCAAATCATTTATCAAACAAGGATAATGAAATTGGTCGCATCGTTTTGCGTGAAATTACAGACAGATTATATTTCTTGCAAAATGTTGGACTGGGGTATTTAACGTTATCACGTATGGCTGGGACATTGTCTGGGGGCGAAGCGCAACGTATTCGTCTGGCATCCCAGATTGGCAGTGGCCTGTCAGGTGTTTTATATGTTTTAGACGAACCGTCTATCGGTTTGCACCAAAGTGATAATGATAAGTTATTGGATACATTAAAAATGCTGCGTGACAAGGATAACACGGTTATCGTTGTTGAACATGACGAAGATGCAATGCGTGGCGCAGATTATTTGGTTGATATCGGACGTGGCGCAGGCATAAATGGCGGTAATGTTATCGCCGCAGGCACCCCAGAACAAGTTATGAAGTGCAAAGATTCTATAACAGGTCAATATCTGTCTGGCAAGCGTCAGATTGCAGTGCCTGCAAAACGCCGTTCTGGAAATGGAAAATCGATTGTTATCCAAGGCGCATGTGAAAACAACTTAAAAAATATAACTGTTGAATTCCCGCTGGGCAAATTCGTTGCGTTAACTGGTGTTTCTGGGTCTGGTAAATCGACATTACTGTTGGATACGTTGTATCCTGCGTTGATGCGTGCGTTATATAATTCAAAACTGGAAACAGGTAAACATGACATAATTCGTGGTATGGAATATGTAGACAAGGTTGTAGATATCGATCAGTCGCCAATTGGGCGCAGCCCACGCAGTAATCCTGCGACATATACAGGTGTGTTTGGCGATATTCGTGACTTTTTCGCATCCCTGCCAGAGGCCAAAGCCCGTGGTTACACATCTGGACGCTTTTCTTTTAATGTCAAAGGTGGCCGTTGCGAGGCCTGTCAGGGCGATGGCCAGATAAAAATAGAAATGAATTTCTTGGCAGACGTATATGTTGAATGTGATTGTTGTCATGGGTCGCGATATAACGAAGAAACACTGGCTGTTAAATACAAGGGTAAATCAATCGCAGATGTATTAAATATGACAGTCGAAGAAGCATACAGATTCTTTGTTAATGTACCAAAAATTGCACGAAAACTGGAATTGTTAAAGCGTGTTGGCTTGGATTACATTAAACTGGGACAAAGTTCATTAGATTTATCAGGCGGTGAAGCACAACGTATAAAATTATCCAAAGAATTGGCTGCACGCAGTACAGGTGAAACAATTTATATATTGGATGAACCAACCACTGGATTACATTTCGAAGATATTAAAATGTTGTTATCTGTTTTGCATGAATTGGTAGAGCAGGGAAATACCGTAATCGTTATTGAACATAATCTGGAAGTAATAAAGACAGCAGACTGGATTATTGACTTGGGGCCAGACGGTGGTTCTGGTGGGGGACAATTGATTGCTGCGGGTACACCGGAAGATATTGCCGCAACCCCAGAATCAAAAACAGGACAATATTTAAAAAAGTATTTGGAAAAACCTGTAAAAAATATTAAGATAAAAAGCAAAACAAAGGAGATATAGATGTTTGGTTTCGGAAAAAGAAAAATAAAGTTGTTGCAGATAATATTACAGATGCAGATGTTCGTGCCGCAGAACAGGATTTGGGTGCTGATAAAATGCCGGCTGGGATGAAGGAAACAGCCCAACGTATGATGTCTGGTCAATTTGATATGAACGATATGTTGGCACAATTAAAACAAATTAAAAAAATGAGTAATTTTAGCGGCCTGTTGAAAATGGTCCCGGGGATGAGTGGCGCTGTGGCTGCGATGAAGGAAAAAATCAAAGATGGCAGTGTTGATGCACAAATCAAAATATTAGAAGCAATGACCGCAGCAGAACGTGCAGACCCAGAAAAAATATTTGCAAATGCCAAGGCACGTATTGCTGAAACAGCGGGTTGTACAGTTCGTGATGTTGAACACATGATAAAACAATATACAAAAATGAAACAACAAATGGCGATGATTCAACGTATGGGCGGGATGGAGGCTGTAATGCAACGCATGCAACAGGGCGGTTTCCCGGGGGCAAAATAATATGGAAAGTATAGTTAGTGTTGACACAGAACATCAGTCAACCTATGATTCTGTGGGTAAAACAGTGCTGTATTACACTGTAAAGACGGCAAGCAATAAAATATTTCGTTTGCCGGCATATCGTTTTGTTGGTGTGCCAACCGTTGGGGCGTGTATGGAGTACATGGATGTAAATCAGGCACCTGTAAATGCGTTAAAGGCGTACTGGCGTATCATTGGCGACAAGGTAAGGTAACAAGATATGAAAACAACCAACGCCACAACCAGGTATGTTTATAAGGTTGTGCAAAAATAAAAAACAATATGAAATCACAGGTCGTAACGGCAGATGAAAATATTAAATAAAAAAATTGCCAGTAAAAAATCTTCGGTTGCGTGGCTGCAACGTCAGGCGACTGATCCATACGTTGCCCAGGCCCAGCGTGATGGATATCGGGCCCGTGCGGCGTATAAGTTGATTGAAATGAACGAGAAATTTAAATTTCTGCGTAACGGTCAGGTTGTTGTTGACCTGGGGGCGGCGCCGGGGTCTTGGTCACAGTATATTGCACGCACATATCCAAAAAGTCGTATTTTTGCGATGGATTTGCTGGAAATATCGCCGATTGTTGGTGTTGAAACGTATCAAGGTGACTTTACATCTGATGCGGCGTTGGATTGGCTGAACGAGAAATTAAATTTGCCGGTTGATGAATATGGTCATGGTACGGTTGATGTGGTTGTGTCAGATATGGCGCCGAACACGGTTGGACATAAAAAAACGGACCATATTCGTCAGATGGTATTGTTGGAATATGCGTTTGATTTTGCATTACGTGCGTTAAAGCCAGGCGGGACATTTGTCTGTAAATCGTTCACAGGTGGCACAACCAACGATTTATTAAAACAAATCAAAGAAAAATTTACATCTGTGCATCATATCAAGCCACCATCTTCGCGCAAGGACAGTGTTGAAATGTTTATCGTTGCGCTTGGGTTCAAAGGTTGCTAGAAAAAATCCCCAAATTTTTGGGGATTTTTTTCCAGTGTAAGTGTTGGCATGATTTTAATATGTAACATAATAAAAATAATTCCACCACTAACCACTTTCGCTTCTTTGTATATACACCGTAATATGCGGTTTTTTAAGGCTTTTTACTGTCAAGAAAAAAGATTCCTAGAAACGCAGAAAAATCAAGAAAAATATGCTTGTCATGCGTGTGATAATGTTCTAACATCCAAGCATAAATCAAGGTGGTTTTTGTAGGAAAGGTCGGAAATGCTTGGAATTTTTAAGCATATAAAGTATGCAATTTGTGCAATTTTTGTATTTTGCGCAGTGGCGTTGTCATCTAATTTTGCATTTGCGGGTTATGTGTGTCCTGCACAAACTGTGACATATTCCAGCTGTAAATCTGGGTATTATATGACATACAAGGGTGTGTATAACGGCACACCCCAGGCCGGGAATCTGTGTTCAGCATGTCCAGATGGGTATACGTGTTCTGGCGGGACGGCGGCCCCAACAATTACATGTGCGGCAGGTACCCGTGTTGTTACTGCTGGGGCAAAATGTACAACGCCGTCTGGCGGTTGGTGGACCCCCGCATCCCACACTGTTACATACGGCCAGGTATCAACGGTAAATTACTGTATGGCGGGCTGGACGAATACAGACTCAAACCGGCTGGCGCATATTTCTGGGTCATATTGTCGTAAATCAGTCGCCGCCGGAAACAGAACAATTAATACGATTTCTGCACGTTATATCAAGGTTACAACCGGTGGCAATACCCTGAATGAGTATTCACAAGTCGTTGAAATTCAGGCATTTGCATCAAATGATGGCACGGGTACGAATTTGTTGTCGGGCAAGGGTGGAATATCTGGTACAAACCTAACCAACGCAACAGATGGTAGTTGGGCCAGGGCACAGTATGCCAGTGGTGCAATGATTTGGGATATGGGCAGTATCAAGAGCATTGGTTCCATTAAATTTGCGCTGTATACAGACGGACGTACATATTCTGATGTAACGATTGCGGTATCAACCAATAATTCAACATGGACAACTGTGTTGGGGCCAATTGATATTGCAACCCAAAATGTTACAACCGCCACAGGTGAACTGGTACGGTTAAAGAGTGTGTTACCGTGTACCGCCGGTACATATTCGGATTCGGACAGTATCGTGGGGTTAACAGGTTCAAAATTATGCGCAGCATGTGCGATTGGGTCATACGCATCTGGTACAGGTAATACAGGTTGTACCGCATGTCAAAATGGGACAACCACCACCGCCACAGGTCAAAGCAGTTGTAACGCAGCGTGTTCGAATGCCATAGGTGTAACTGAATTTTATCCAGATGTGGTATGGAATACAGATAATACACTGACCAGATTGTGTGATAATTATCAATACTGTGATGAAGGTTATTATATATCACGTGACGGTGTTTGGGCAGATGATAGCGATGAAAGTCTTGTTGATAATGAGGGTTGGTTTTTGGCTGGCACTGTGTGCAGCACATGTCCAGATGATGCAGCACATTGTCCCGGTAGGGTTAAATCTCCTGTTTATCCTGTTACATTTAATTTCCAGGGTGGAACGGCAGATTTTTCAACAATGTATACTTCCCAGGATTCAACTTGTTCATTTTACTTGCAATATTCTTATACGTCCGGGTCTTGTATTACCAAGTTAGAAGTCCCAACACGTACTGGTTATACGTTCAAGGGCTATTATACGGCTGCATCTGGTGGGACACAGGTCGCAAGCGCAGATGGAACGATGTTGGCAGCAATAAATACAGCAGTTCCAAAAAATGCGCCTTCAACCCTGTATGCACAATGGACGGTGAATACGTCTGCAATGCAGGCTGATTTGTATTTTCGGTGCGAAGATGGTTCTTATGCTAAAAAAGCAGATGGCAGTAATGCAATATTTACTAGTGGATATGCCTGTGAAGATTTAGAGCAGTCATTTATATGTGATGGTAAATATGTAACAGGTTGGGATGATGATCTTGAAAATGTAGGTGGGTTGCCTAATAGTGAGGTATGTGATTTTGTAACCTATGCAATTGATACGTATGGAGCCAATACTGGAATTAACTTTACGGCGAAATCTTATGGCGATGGTGTAACATCCACAGTGACATTGAATAACAATGGTGGGACTGGTGGTACGTCCAGTGTAAATGCAACATACGGCAGTGCAATGCCAAGTGCAACAATGCCAATGCGACCTGGATATATGTTTTCTGGGTATTATGATACAAATGAAGAAACAGGTGGAACCTCGTATTA
>JAGBCZ010000008.1 GCA_017937735.1 Alphaproteobacteria bacterium
GGTCCTGTTATCGTCTGCATAATTTCGGATAAATTTTTGCCATGCGTTTTAACATACAAATCAATATTCACAGGTAAATCAGAAATAAATTCATTAATGTAAATTTCTTGTAAAATTTCACCTATGTATATATGTTTTCCATTAAATGCAACATCTGCATTAATAACGCCATCGCTGTCCACCAAACCATCTATTGCGAACACAACATCGCCATTGGCAATCGACAAATCTGAATCGACCCTGATTTGATTATCTTTTACAGTGGCAGACAAATCCAACGCATGAATATTCAAGTGTTTATATACAACAAAATCATCCAGTTTTATATTCAAATTAACATTTTTATTATACATCCAATTACCAAACAACGGCACATCTTTGAACACATTTAATTCACGCTTAGGTTTTACACGAACACGCCCATACATATTTGGGAACAGCGTTGCCAACGCGACATATTTTGAATATAAATCTACATCTATCACAGGTATACTTTTTGACCAGTCAAACACGCCAGACACATCAAACGCAGTGTTATTTATAACTAAACTTGATTTTCTTAAGGTTAATTTTTGCCTATCAAAACCGCCGGCGATATTTACATTCATATTATTTACTTTTGGCAATTTTAGTCCAAAGAAATCACCAACAGTTTTAACATTTGGCATATCACCTTTGATAATAAAATCAATTGGCAATTTGCTGGTTCCTTCTAATGCGACATTTGCAATTAATGCCTGGCCTTTGGTAGACAATGCAATTTGAACCGGATAAATTTTTCGTTCTGGATTATATTCTGACATCGCAATAATAAATGGCGACACATCTTTATCCAACTTTATCCACCCAGAATATTCGCGTCTGTCTACATCCGGCATCAAACGCACATTAAATCCCACCAACGAATAATTCTTGCCTAAAATATTTGCGTTTAATTGTTTTATTTCAACACCACCTAATCCAAAATCTTTAAACGGATATTTTTCTGGCAACTTATTTTCCGCTGTATCAGTTGTTTTTTTGTTTAACAACGGCACAGAATATTGACCATCTGAATTTTGTTCAACATTAACATGCACATCATACATTTTTATATTATGAATTGTCGGTCTGTCACGAAACAAAGAAATCAGATCAACACGCACATCCACCTTGTCTGCGATATAAGCATACTTTTCTTTTGCCCAATCAGGATTTTCAATATATACCTTGTTCAATTCAATTCTGGGCTGCAATGAAAAATGCCATGCCACAGCCCCATCGACCTGAATTGGCAATCTGGTTGAATCTTGCAATACTGTTATTACACTGCTGCGAAGCGTTTCAAGATTTACCTGGCTAAGTGCAACAACCAATGCCACGACCAGTCCAACAACTATCAGACAAAAGAACCTAAAAATTGGAAAAAATAAACTTCTTCTTACAATCATGGCAGTCTAAATTCCAAAAACTTCATCACAGGCAACATAAAATCCGGCACAGTTGCACGCAAAGTCATCATGCGACCTGTTGATGGATGTTGAAAAGTTATTTTATATGCAAATAAAAACAAATTATTTGTCTGCAACATAGATTGTAAAACAGTATCGACGCGTTGATTTCTGCCGTACAGGTCATCACCAACAATTGGTGCATTTAGTGTAAATGCACTGTGTAATCTTAACTGATGTGTGCGTCCTGTTTTTGGCGAAAACTGTACCCACGACAAATTAGAAGTCGCATTTGACAGCACCTTGTAATCTGTGATGGCACGTTGTGGTCTGGGGCCTGTACCGTTATTCAAACGCTTTGCATCATCAAACACCTGGCCTCTTAACATAAAGTTATCAATAGTACCACTTTTTGGATGAACATCACCGCTTAATAACGCCAGATATTCTTTGTGTGCCTTTTTATTTTGAAATGCGTCCGCCAAAAATTGAGCAGAACGTTGATTCTTGGCCACAACCAGCACACCACTTGTTTCCTTGTCCAAGCGATGCACCAATGAAATTTTATCATATGGAAACAATGCAGCAGCCATCTTGTCAACAGATTTTCTGATACCTGTACCACCCTGCACTGCCAATCCAGCAGGCTTATTAAACACAACAATATCATCGTCATTATGAATAATACACTGTCGTAATTTTTCCAAATCTGCCAACGAAAAATGTTCGCCTGTTTCTGTTTTTTTATTGCGTTCTTCGGCATAAGATAAAACCGTTGGCGGAATTCTGACAGCATCACCTGTACGCAGTATTTCTTGACCTTTGACGCGTTTTGAATTTACACGAATTTGCCCACCACGACACAATTTATAAAATTCACGTTGTGGCATAGATGGAAAATGTCGCAAGAACCAACGCAACAAGCGAACCCCATCTTCAACCTTTGAAATTTCTATAAAATCTGCCATAGACAACCTTTGTCCAACAATTTTAGCACAGTTATTCGCCAAACACTATCTGTACAGAATTTGTTCCGTTTGTCCCATCACAAGAACCTGTTGCACCACCTGTTTTGCCATCAGACATTTTATACCCAACAGAATCAGACCATGCCTTGGCAACCAGGGCCTTGCATTCAGACTGTCCCAACCCATCCAACGATACAATAAACTGACGCGGATTTGCAGGATTAACACTTAACGCATACGAACCACCATATGGATTTTTATCTGACATACCAATTACACTAAAAATCGTTGATCCGTTCATACTGGAAAAATCATCATATTCTGCGTGAATATTACGCACCATCGTCACCATTTGAACGACTTCATCATTAACCGCAGTCAACTTTTGTGTTCGCATTGCAGTTGAAATCATTCCGATTGCCCCAACAGTTATAACACCCATAATCGCCAACACGCCCAGCATTTCAATCATTGAACGACCTGATTCTTGATTCATTGTAAAACCTCTTATTTGCTATTTATCTTTTTATATTCTATCATAAATGATATGAATATTCAATTTTCTGATTTAATTGAAAACGCACCTGCCGCCCCAGGCGTCTATAAAATGTATGACGCCGATGGCAATCTGTTATATGTGGGCAAGGCCAAGAATTTAATAAACCGCCTGCGTCAGTATACTGACATATCAAAATTAGAATCACATAAACAGGTCATGCGTACACTGGTCACA
>JAGBCZ010000009.1 GCA_017937735.1 Alphaproteobacteria bacterium
ACCAGCGCACCCGATAAAAATAATTTATTCATAAAACACCTCTCGTTATTTAAACACAAGATATTCTAAACACAGTTAAATCAACAAATAAACAGGAACAAAAACTTACAAACAAAGAACCCACCACCCGAACATATCAAGTGGCAGGTTTATTAACACACAATTCTAAATTAATTTTTTAGAAGTCTATACCGAAATTAACACCAAAGCCAATTTCGTCTGCAACTTCCCATTCGCCGTCGGCGACATGCTGAACTTCCTTGGCGATATACGCACCTATAAACTTGGTTTCATCAATGTTATAGTTTGCACCAAACATCAAATCCCAAGAACCAATTCCCGCATCCCACAATTCTTCATCAACCCATGCGGTATATTCTGCGCCTGCAACCAGGTTCCACGAACCGTTCAACACCAATTGACCATCAATTCCGAAACGCATTACATGCAATCCTTCTTCGTCCCAGTCAAATGATTCTGCGCCGATATAATCAAACATTACATGACCTGCGATTGTAAAGCCTTCGCCAACATAGCCGGCACGAACACCAACCGTCCAATCGTAAAGCGTTGTATCCTTATCCATAAACGATGCATGATCGCCCCATACTGGTGCCATACTATATCCAGCGATTACATCACCCTTCCAGTTTCCCATATCTAAAGCACGATAATTAACACCAACAGACAGTGTATCCCACGACATTGCATCAAACCAATCCATCTGACTGGCCGTTGCGCCAATTACCACCGCCATATTTTCTGTAATACCATAACCAAATTCCTCGCCCAATGAAACAACATCAACAGATTTTGAATGCGTTCCTAATTCTGTTACACTGTAAAAATGACCTTCGCCCGGGCGATATAATGGATTACCATCAATAATATTTGCCGCATTTGCACCTGTTACTGCAAAGACCGTTAATAAAGAAGTTAATGCTAATTTTTTCATTATCTTTCCTTTCGTTTTAGTTTACTGGTACTAGATTTATTTCTAGTTAATACAATTTTATCAGGTAAAAAAACCTGACTGCAAGACCAAAGATTTTTGCAATATATCAAAAAATATGCTATGCTTTCCCGCATACCGAATCGTTTTTATACAACGAATAAATTACCAAACGCCCTAAAAACAAGGCGTTTATTTATTTTAATAAAAAATTATTAAATTTTATAATAATAAAAAATTAAACGACTGACGATTTTAATATAAAAATAAAAAATTTTTTTCACCGAAACACGTAATTCTGAAATTATCCCTTTTCATAATGCGACAATGGCACCAACGACATTTTTTGCATAGATACCTCCTGTAAAAATACAAACACATTGTAAATAGATATAAAAAAACAATAAACAGGAACATATACCCAGCATCAACATAAATGAAAGCACCCTAAAAATTTCTCTTTAGGGTGCCTTACTACTCGAAAGGTGATGAATTAACTAAACAGGTTTGCCTATCTAGTTGACTCGATTATAGCAAGCGATTTTCAATGTGCAAGTTTATTTTTTAATTTTTGGAATTTTTAATTTTACGCCACGCATCGTGGTTTTTCTGGTGCTGGGCATAGTCTATGGAAAATCTGTGTCCGCCCTGCCCGTCTGCAACAAAGAATAAAAAGTTCGTTTCCGCAGGACGAATCACTGCACGAATCGCATTTTGCCCAACATTTGCAATCGGCGTTGGTGGCAACCCAGAATTTCTGTATGTGTTATATGGACTGTCTATTTTTAAATGTCCGCGTAATAACGCCTTGCCTTGCATATCACCCACACCATCTGTCAGTGCATACACAACCGTCGGATCTGCCTGCAGACGCATCCCCTTGTTCAAGCGATTTAAATACACACTGGAAACAATTGGCATTTCGCGTACGATTGGTGTTTCTTTTTGAACAATAGACGCCAACACTAAAACCTCATCCCAATTTTTTAATGGCTTTGGCAGAACACGATACGCACTTTTTATATGCTTATTTACATCCAACATCTTTTTACGCATCAGTTCCAGCACCGCCAATCGTGGCGTTCCACGTGCCACACGATATGTATCAGGAAACAGTTGACCATCTTTTAAATTACACACCGGACGATTTTTATCTTTATCACATTCAACCGCACCCGTTAATTCAGAATGCTGTAATAACATTTGTTTTATTTGTTTCACAGTCAACCCTTCGGGAATAACGATATTTGTTGTTGCGACATTACCATTTGTCATCATTCGCACGATTCGCCACAAACTGGCCGATTTCGGAATATCATATTGTCCGCTTTGAATTTTACCACCATGAAAACGCACCAACGCAATAAAAGAATCCTTGGAATAGATTAAATTATTTTTCACCAAACGATTCGCAACACCAGTCACCGAATCGCCACGCACAACATCAAAAACAGTTGGCACACTGACCGTTGAATGAATACAAAATACATACAAAAACACAACCAGCGCAATCACAACCGGTGCAAATAATATATACGCAAAAATATATCGCGGGAAAAATTTTCTGTATTTCGACATGGTTCAAATTATTACAAATAAAAAATAAATTTGCAATACAACAAAACCGCCCCGATTGGGGCGGATGATTTATTTTTCTTCGTCTTCTTTGCCAAGCCCAATAGTATTTTTAATTGGATCTACAATTGATTCTTTGGCACTGTCCAATGTACGAATCAGTGCGCGTCTGATTTTACCACTGATTGTCATTGGCAATGTATCTACGAATTCGATAATACGCGGGCTTTTATAAAGTGCCGTATTTGTTTTAACATGATCTTGCAGTTGTCGCACCAAAACATCATTGGCTTGAAAGTATCTGTTTAAAACAATTGTGGCCTTAACCGCTTGCCCACGTGCGACATCTGGTACGCCTGTGACTGCAACTTCACGGACCGCGGGATGTTCCAGCAATACAGATTCTACTTCGAACGGACTGACGCGATACCCACTGGTTTTTATCAAGTCATCATTACGACCAACGAACCAAAAATACCCATCTGAATCTAAATACGCCATATCACCGGTATGATAAAAACCATCACGATAAACGGCTGCTGTTTGTTTTTCATTTTTATGATACCCTTGGAACAAACCACATGGTTTTGAATCTTTGACACAAACACAAATTTCACCCACTGTATTTACATCTGTAATTTGTCGTCCGCGTTCATCTAATAATTGTATATTCCAACCTGCTGCAGGTTTGCCCATAGAACCAGGTTTTGGTTCAATCCACTGATTATTAAACAATAAAACTGATGTTTCTGTCTGACCAAATCCTTCACGCAATTTTATACCTGTTTCTTCCAAAAATCTTTCATACACTTCTGGATTCAAGGCTTCGCCTGCGACATCTGCTTTTTTCAAGCAAGATAAATCATATTTCTTCATATTTGCATGAATCATCATTTTATATGCGGTCGGTGGTGCACAAAACGAAGTCACCCGATTTTCTGCAATCGCGTTCAACAAATCATTTGCAGTAAACACACGCGAAAAATCGAACACAAACACAGTTGCCCCAGCCAGCCATTGACCATACATTTTATCCCATGAACACTTTGCCCAACCTGATTCTGACAAAGTAAAATGAATATCATCATCTGTCAGTCTTTGCCAAAACACAGCCGTATTAATATGTCCCAACGGGTATGTAAAATTATGTGCCACCATTTTTGGCATATCTGTTGTACCACTGGTAAAATAAACAACCATTGTATCTGTATTTTCATTTGGAACGCGTTCAAACACAGGCGAATATTTTCCATCTGCTGCATTTTCAATTTCAGAACAATCAATTAACTGTATTGTTTCATTATCACCAATTGCAGATTTAATTTCGTTAACCACATGCCCATCATCAAACGCAATAACAGTTTTAACATCTGCTGTTTTGATACGAAATTTAATATCTTCTGATTTAAGTTGATTAGTCGAAGGAATTGGTATCGCCCCAATCTTGTGCATAGCCATCATCAATACCCAATATTCCCATCTGCGTCGCAAGAACAACAAAACAGTATCACCTTTTTTAATACCGCGTTGTGACAAAAAGTTAGCCACCCTGCCAGACATTTCTGACAACATTTTAAAAGTAATTGTTTTTTTATCACCGCTGTCATTTACCCACAAAACCGCAACTTTATCGGGTGTTTGTGTTGCCATAACATCAATAACATCAT